>CALXDC010000004.1 GCA_944386975.1 uncultured Oscillospiraceae bacterium
TACATCGGCTCCGGCCAGCCCTGGGACCTGGACCGCTCCAGCGGCGGCGTCCACATCCTGCCCCCCTACATGGTGGAAGGCGACAAGGGCAGCTGGTATAAGGGTACCGCAAATGCCATCTATCAGAACATCGGCTTTGTGGATATGTACGACCCCGACTATGTGGTGATCCTCTCCGGCGACCACATCTACAAGATGAACTATCGCAAGATGGTTCAGGCCCACAAGGCTGCCGGTGCTGCCTGCACCATCTCCGTTCTGGAGGTGCCCTGGGACGAGGCCTCCCGCTTCGGCATCATGAACGTGGACGGCGAGGACAACATCGTGGAGTTCCAGGAGAAGCCCAAGGAGCCTAAGAGCAACCTGGCCTCCATGGGCATCTACGTGTTCTCCTGGAAGAAGCTGCGCCAGTACCTCATCGACGACGAGAACACCCCCGGCTCCTCCAACGACTTCGGCAAGAACATCATTCCCGCCATGCTGAACGCCGGTGAGAAGCTGATTGCCTACCGCTTCGAGGGCTACTGGAAGGACGTGGGTACCCTGGAGAGCCTGTGGGATGCCAACATGGATATGCTGTCCCGAGGCGATCTGGATCTGCTGGACAGCGACTGGCCTATTTACGCCCGCATTCCCAACCAGCCCCCCGCCTTCATGGGCAAGAATGCCAAGGTGGAGCACACTGTGGCCACCCAGGGCTGTGAGATCTACGGCGAGGCCTTCAACTCCGTGCTGTCCGACTCGGTGGTCATCGAGGAGGGTGCCCAGGTGCGCTACAGCGTGCTGATGCCCGGTGTCCGGGTAAAGAAGGGCGCCAAGGTGGAATATGCCATCGTGGGCGAGGGCGTCCAGATCGGCGAGGAGGCCAAGGTGGGCGGCGACCCCATGGAGGTGGACCCCGACAAGTGGGGCATCGCCGTGCTGGGCCCCGGCGCCGTCATCGCCAGCGGGGAGACGGTTGCTCCCAAAACTATGCTCAACCGCAAGCATGAGGAGGTGTCCCGATGAAGGGCTTACATGGACTGATTTTCGCGTATGGCAAGCATCTTGGACTGCGGGAGCTGACGGAGCGCCGCTCCCCGGCCTCCGTCCCCTTCGGCGGCCGCTACCGCCTGATCGATTTTATGCTCAGCAACATGGTCAACGCCGGTGTGGACGACGTGGGTGTGGTGCTTCAGGGCAACTACCAGAGCCTTCTGGACCACGTGGGCTCCGGTAAGGACTGGGATCTCAGCCGCAAGCACGGCGGCCTGCGCCTGTTGCCTCCCTTCGCCATGACCCAGCACCGGGACGACAGCGCCTTCCGGGGCCGTATGGAGGCTCTGGCCGGGGTGGAGTCCTATCTGGAGAAGATCCGGCAGGACCACGTGGTGCTGGCCGACAGCGACACCATTATCAACATCCCCCTCCAGGAGGTCTATCAGGCCCATCTGAAGAGCGGCGCCGACATCACCGCCGTGTGCACTCGGAATCTGGAGGACTGCCCCGAGGACGCCACCTACTTCCATGTGGACGGCGCCGGCTGCATTACCTCCACCGTGGTGGATGTGCGGGAGCCTGAGGGCGTGCGGGGTCTCGATATCTACATCCTCTCCAAGGAGCTGCTGCTCAATCTGGTGAAGGAGTGCAAGCGCACCGGTCACTACAGCTTCCGCACCGCTGTGCTCCAGGGGATGTCCGACAAGCTGAAGCTGAACGCCTACCTCTGGGACGGCTATGCCGCCCAGATTCACACCCTGGCGGAGTACTATAGCCGCAGCATGGAGCTGCTGGATTCCGATATCCGGGCCAACATCTTCCCCAAGGAGCGCCCCATCTTCACCAAGGAGCTCAACGTCTCCTCCACCTATCTGGATCCCGACGGGGCCTGCGTCAACTCCCTGGTGGCCGACGGCTGCACCATCGAGGGCACCGTGGAGAACTCCATCCTCTTCCGGGGCGTGTCTGTGGCCAAGGGCGCCGTGGTGAAAAACTGCATTCTGATGCAGAACGTCTCCGTAGGCGAGAACGCCGAGCTGGATGCCGTCATTGCCGACAAAAATGTCCGCATTACCGACGGCTGCACCCTGGTTGCCAGCTCCAAATATCCCATGGCCCTGGCAAAAAATGCAGAAATCTGACCACTTTATCCCCGGACCTGTCCTTTTTGGACAGGTCCGGGGATAGTATGAACAAAGAAAATTTGGTTTGGGCGGGAAATTCTGTCCAATTTCCGCATTGAGATTCCCCGATCAAACGGATATGATGGTAGGGCGTGGAAAAGAATATGTCCACCCCTCTGGGGCGGGCCCAGCCCGCACAAGAAGGAGGTAAACTATGAGGATCCTGTTCGCAACTTCCGAGGCGGTCCCTTTCTGTAAAACCGGCGGTCTGGCGGACGTGGCCGGTTCTCTCCCCCAGGCGCTGGCCAAGGCCGGCAACGAGGTGGCCGTGGTGCTGCCTCTGTATCAGAAGGTGGCGGAGAACTGGAAGAGTCAGATGAACTTTGTGTGCCACATCGACGTGCCCCTGGGCTGGCGCCGGGTTTATGCCGGTCTGTTCCGCCTGGACCGGGACGGCGTGATCTGGTACTTCATCGACAACGAGCACTACTTCAAGCGGGAAGGGCTCTACGGTCACTATGACGACGGCGAGCGCTTCGGCTTCTTCTCCCGGGCAGTGGTGTCTTTGATGCCCGGTATGGCCTGGATGCCGGAGATCATCCACTGCAACGACTGGCAGACCGCGCTGGTTCCCGTCTATCTGAAGGACGAGTGTGTCCGCTGGCCGGAGGTCCGGGGTATCAAGACTGTGTTCACCATCCACAACATCGAGTATCAGGGCCGCTACGGCCCCGAGACCCTGGAGGACCTCTTCGGTCTGGCCCCCGGCTGGATGAAGGACGGCACCCTGGCCTTTGCCGGGGATGTGAACCTCCTCAAGGGCGCTCTGATGACCAGCGACGCCATCACCGCCGTCAGCCCCACCTACGCCCAGGAGCTGCGGGATCCCTACTATGCCCACGGCATGGAGGGGGTCATGAATCTCAATGCCTACAAGCTCCACGGCGTCCTCAACGGCATCGACATGGAGCGCTACAACCCCGCCACCGATCCCAAGATCGAATGCCACTTCAGCCCCAAGCGGATGGACGGAAAGGCCCGCTGCAAGGAGGCCCTCCAGCGGCGGCTGAACCTGAACGTGGATCCCAACGTGCCCATCATCGCCATCGTCAGCCGCCTGGTCAGCCACAAAGGCCTGGACCTGGTGTGCAAGGCCTTCGACGAGATGATGAGCCTCAACTGCCAGTTCGTGGTGCTGGGCAGCGGCGACTATAGCTACGAGCAGTTCTTTGAGAGCAAGCTGGGCTGGCTCCCCGGCCGGATGGCCCTGTATCGCGGCTACAACGAGGATCTGGCTATGGCCATCTATGCCGGCGCCGATCTGCTGCTGATGCCTTCCAAGAGCGAGCCCTGCGGCCTGGCCCAGATGATTGCCATGCGCTACGGCACTGTGCCCATCGTCCGGGAGACCGGCGGTTTGAAGGATACCGTCCACCCCTACGAGGCCTGGTGCGGCGCCGGCAACGGCTTTACCTTCGCCGCTTACAACTCCGGCGACATGGCTTACGTGATTCGCCAGGCGGTGGACCTCTACCACAATAACCGGGACGCCTTCAAGCGTCTGCAGCTGACGGGTATGACCGGCGATTTCAGCTGGGACAAGAGCGCCCAAGAATACAACCGTATCTACGAGATGATTCGCTCCTGAGACCTGTGCCCTTCAAGGGACACGGGGTGGAGAAACGGGGGGTATCCCAGGATATTCCCCCGTTTCTCCGGGAGCTCGTTCCGCTGTTCTTTCGCACTGCAGGCCGGGCTGAGGTCCGGCACGGGGGACATCCGCGGATGCCCCCTCCATTTTTGGCCTGGAGGGGCCAGGATTCCCCTGCGAGGTATATCAAAGGGTATGGAGCGTACCTTTTGATATACTCCGCAAAGAGACTAACAGGAAAAGAGGATACCTGAATGGAAACAATCACCAAAGCTGAAATGAAAAAGGCGCTCAGCGATAAGCTCCGCTTGAACTTTGGCTGCACCGTTGAGGAGGCCACCGAGGCCAACATGATGAAGGCCTGCGCCATGGTTTTGCGGGACGTGATGGCCAGCCGTGCCATCGACACCCGGAAGGTGACCAAGAAGGGTGAGAAGCGCCAGGTCCACTATATGTCCCTGGAGTTCCTCATGGGCCGCAGCCTCATGAAGAATGCCTACAATCTGGACGCCCTGGACGCCATCAAGGGCGCGTTGGAGGATTTCGGCTTCAAGAGCGCCGACGTCTTTGAGATGGAGCCCGATGCGGGCCTCGGCAACGGCGGCCTCGGCCGTCTGGCCGCCTGCTATCTCGACAGCCTCTCCACTCTGGAGATCCCTGCCACCGGCTATTCCATCTGTTACGAGCTGGGTATTTTCAAGCAGAAGATCGTGGACGGCCAGCAGGTGGAGCTGCCCGACGACTGGATGGGGATGGGCGACGCCTGGCTGGTGCCCAAGCCCGAGGAGGTGGAGGAGGTCCACTTCGGCGGCACCATCCGGGAGTTCTGGGACGACGGACACCTCCATGTGGTCAACGAGGGCTACACCCGGGTGCTGGCGGTGCCCTGCGACATGGAGATCGCCGGCTACGACACCAAGCATACCAACACCCTGCGGCTGTGGGATGCCAAGAGCCCCAAGCCCATTGATATGGACCTGTTCCGCCGGGGCAACTACCTCCAGGCCAGCGAGGAGGCCGCCATGGCGGAGGTCATCGCCAAGGTGCTCTACCCTGAGGACAACCACTACGAGGGCAAGAGCCTGCGCCTGAAGCAGCAGTATTTCTTTGTCTCCGCCACGGTGCAGTCCATCGTCCGCAAGCACATCCAGACCTACGGCACCCTGAAGAACTTCCACGAGAAGAACGTGATCCAGATCAACGATACCCACCCCGCCCTGGTGATCCCCGAGCTGATGCGGATTCTCATCGACGATGCGGGCCTGGATTGGGATACCGCCTGGAACATTACCGTTCACTCCGTGGCCTATACCAACCACACCGTGCTGGCGGAGGCGCTGGAGCGCTGGCCCCAGAACCTGGTGGAGAGCCTGCTGCCCCGAATCTGGCAGATTCTCACCGAGATTGCCCGCCGCTGGCAGGCCAAGGTGGAGAACTTCTACCACGATGAGAACAAGGTGCGGGAGATGGCCGTGATCTGGGACGGCGAGGTCCGTATGGCCAACCTCTGCATCGCCGGCGGTATGAAGGTCAACGGTGTGTCCGCCCTCCACAGCCAGATCCTCAAGGACGACGTGTTCCACAGCGCCTATGTGATGGAGCCGGAGAAGTTCACCAATGTGACCAACGGTATCGACCACCGCCGCTGGCTCAGCGAGATCAACCCCGGTTTGGACGCTCTCATTTGCGAGCTCACCGGGGGCAAGGACTACCTGACCAAGCCCAACACCCTGGAAAAGCTGGACGAATTTGCCGGTGACGCGGCGGTGCTGGAGCGGCTGGAGAAGATCAAGCGGGCCAATAAGGAGGCCCTGGCCAAGTATGTCAAGCGGGAGCAGGGCGTGATTTTGAATCCTGATTCCATTTTCGACATACAGGTGAAGCGGCTCCATGAGTACAAGCGGCAGCTGCTCAACGCCATGCACATCATCTATCTCTATCAGCAGCTCCAGGATAACCCCAATATGGAGATGCGGCCCCACACCTTCCTCTTCGGCGCCAAGGCGGCTCCGGGCTACGCCGTGGCCAAGCGGATCATTCACCTCATCAATTCCCTGGCCAGCCAGATCGCCAAGGACCCCATCTGCAAGGATAAGCTGCAGGTGGTATTCCTGGAGAACTACCGGGTGTCTCTGGCGGAGCGGCTGATGCCCGCCAGCGAGGTCAGCCAGCAGATCTCCACCGCCGGCAAGGAGGCCAGCGGTACCGGCAACATGAAGTTCATGATGAACGGCGCGCTGACCGTGGGTACCCTGGACGGCGCCAATGTGGAGATGCACGAGGTGCTGGGCGACGAGAACATGTTCCTCTTTGGTCTGAAGACCAATGAGGTTCAGGAGATGCGCCGCAACGGCTACAATCCCTACCGCCTGTATACCCGGGATCCCGCCATTCACCGGGTGCTGGACCAGATGAACAACGGCTTCGGCGACGGTGTGCGGTATGAGGATCTTCATGAGCGGCTGCTGTTTGGCAACGGCTCTTCCCCCGACGAGTATATGCTGCTGGCGGATTTTGCCTCTTACTGCGAGGCGGAGCGCCGGATGGTGGATACCTACGCCGACCGGAAGAAGTGGAACGAGATGAGCCTGCACAACATTGCCCGCAGCGGTATCTTTGCCGCTGACCGTTCCATCGCCGACTACTGCGACCGGATCTGGCACGTGCCCTATAAGAAGTAATTTCTTTTCGAAAAAATGCAGACAGGACGAAGCCTACAGGCTCCGTCCTGTCTGTTTTTGTCCTGATATTTTGAAGGAAAAAGAGGATCCTGCCCACAGAAAAGAAAAAACCGGCGTCTTTGCAAAGACGCCGGTTTTCTGTTACTGTTCGTCGCAGGTGAAGTAGACGAAGAACACGTCCCCCTCCGTGCCGTCGTCAAAGAATTCCTGGTAGGAAATGGAAAAATCTGTCTCCCCCTGGGGGACCTCATAGAGCAGAATCCCCTCCCGGGTTTCCTCTACCTTCAGGTCGTAGGTCACCGGCAGCTGCTGGTCCGACACCGTGGCGTAGGTGGAGAAGTCGTCCTCCTCCCCCAGACACACGGGATAGCCGAAGCAGCCTGCCCCCCGTTCGTCCCCCCACTGGACCTGAAAGTCCAGGAAGGACATGGGCAGCGTCTGCGGGAAGGTGTTGGTGATGGTGATTTCCGCTGCCAGCAGCCGGTGCCCCTCCTGGGGGACGTAGCCGTCAAAGCTGTCGGAGAGGGCGGCACTGTGGATGGTGAAGTCAAAGAAACGGGTGTGCATGGCGTCCTCCAGGCCGCCGTCGGCAAAGCCGTCCTCGGCGTAGCCGGTATCGCCGCCGCAGGCGGTCAGGCACAACAGCAGAAGGAGGCACAGAAGGGGGAGCAGTCGTCGCGTCATCGGCGGGGTTCTCCTTTGGCGAAGTGTTTCCTCAGAAGGTCACCGTCCGGTCCGGAGCGGTGAAGGAGGAGAAGGTGGCGGTGCAGTTTGTCAGGGCGAAGATCTGGGTGTTGCCGTCCCCGGGGGCATAGCGGCCCCGGAGACTGGGATAGGCGTCCAGCATGTGCTCCTGGGCCTCGATGCGGGGGTCCTCCACCGCTGTGGCTGCCAGGCGCAGCCAGGTGCCGTTCTGGAAGGCGCAGAGTTCCACCTTGGGGTTCTCTATCATCTGCCGGGACACGGGTTTCACCTTGCCGGTCTGGATGGTGAGGCGGCCGTCAAAAATGTCGATGGTGCCGAAGGGACGCACCCGGGCCTGATCCCCCTCCACGGTGGCCAGGTAGTAGGTGCCGCACTGCTTCAAAAATTCATACACTTCCTGCATGGAAATACCCTCCTTTTTTCTTGTCGGAGAGGCGCTCAGTCCTCCTGCCGCTCAAAAATCAGATCCACTTCCTTGGTGCCGCCTTCGCCGGAAAAGCGGGTGGGAATGTAGCCCACATACCGCCAGCCCTGGGCGGCGTATTGATCAATGATCTCCCGATGCTCGCAGCTGCTGTTGTTCATCCAGAAGCCGCCGCCGGTATACAACGTCACATATTCGTAGCGGTACATGGGGCCTCCCTTCTCAGCACATCTTGGCGCCCGCCGGAATCCTGTCGTCCAGCATGATGAGGTTCAGCTTCTCCTCCCCCTTCTCGGTGTGGACGGCGGAGATCAGCATGCCGCAGCTCTCCTGGCCCATCATCTTCCGGGGGGGCAGGTTCACGATGGCCAGCAGGGTCTTCCCCACCAGCTCCTCGGGCTTATAATACGCCGCGATGCCGGAGAGGATCTGCCGGTCCGTACCGGTGCCGTCGTCCAGGGTGAACTTCAAAAGCTTGGCGCTCTTCTTCACGTTCTCGCAGGCCTTCACCTTCACCGCCCGGAAGTCGGACTTGCAGAAGGTGTCGAAATCCACCGTCTCAGTGAGCTGGGGCTCCAGCTCGATGTCGGGCAGGGCCGCCTTCTTCGCCGCCTCGGCGGCTTCCTCCAGCTCCTGGAGGGCCTTGTCCATGTCCACACGGGGGAACAGGTTCTCCCCCTTGGTGGGGGCGGCGGTATCGCTGAGACTGCCCCATACGGCGGCGCTGTCCCAGGTGCGGCAGTCCTCGCCGGCCCCGATCTGCTGGAAGAGCTTGTCCATGCTCTCAGGCATGAAGGGGGTGAGGAGGATGGCGCAGATGCGGGTGGCCTCCAGGAGATTGTACATCACGTGGGCGAGCCGCTTGCCGTTTGCCTCCATGTCCTTGGCCAGAGCCCAGGGGGCGTTCTCGTCGATATACTTGTTGGCCCGCTGGATCACCTTGAACACCTCGTCCAGGGCCTTGTGGGGGGCGTAGGCGTCCATGGCCTCCTCGTACTTTGCCCGGAGGCCGGAGGCCATGGCGATGAGCTCCGTGTCAAAGCTCTCGGGGGCGTCCCAGCTGCCGCAGCCCTCCGGCAGCCGGCCGCCGAAGTACTTGCCCACCATGGCGGTGGTGCGGCTGACCAGGTTGCCGAGATCGTTGGCGAGATCGGTGTTGATGGTCTGGATCAGAAGCTCATTGGAGAAGTTGCCGTCGGTGCCGAAGGGGAAGGTCCGCATGAGGAAGAACCGCAGGGCGTCCACCCCGAAGTGCTCCGCCAGAATATAGGGGTCCACCACGTTGCCCTTGCTCTTGGACATCTTGCCGCCGTCCAGCAGCAGCCAGCCGTGGCCGAAGACATGCTTGGGGAGAGGCTCGCCAAGGCTCATGAGCATGGCGGGCCAGATGATGGAGTGGAAGCGGACGATCTCCTTACCCACGATGTGGACGTCGGCGGGCCAATATTTGGCGTAGTCGTCGTACTGGTCGTTCTCATAGCCGAGAGCGGTGATATAGTTGGAGAGGGCGTCCACCCACACATATACCACGTGGCCCGGGTCGAAGTCCACGGGCACGCCCCAGGTGAAGCTGGTGCGGGAGACGCACAGGTCCTCAAGACCCGGCTTGATGAAGTTGTTCACCATCTCGTTGACCCGGGAGCGGGGCTGGAGGAAGTCGGTGTTCTCCAGGAGGTCCTGGATCTTGTCGGCGTATTTGGAGAGGCGGAAGAAATAGGCCTCCTCCTCCGCGTCCTGGACCTCCCGGCCGCAGTCGGGGCACTTGCCGTCCACCAGCTGGCTCTCGGTCCAGAAGGACTCGCAGGGCTTGCAGTACTTACCCTTGTAGGTGCCCTTGTAGATGTCGCCGTTGTCATAGAGCTTTTTGAAAATCCGCTGGATGGCGGCCACGTGGTAGCTGTCGGTGGTGCGGATGAAGCGGTCGTTGGAGATGTTCATCAGCTTCCACAGATCCAGCACGCCCCGCTCGCCGCAGACGATCTTGTCCACAAACTCCTGGGGGGTGACGCCGGCCTCCTTGGCCTTGTCCTCGATCTTCTGGCCGTGCTCGTCAGTGCCGGTAAGGAACATCACGTCCTCCCCGCGCAAACGGTGGTAGCGGGCAATGGCGTCGGTGGCCACGGTGCAGTAGGTGTGGCCGATATGCAGCTTGTCGCTGGGATAGTAGATGGGTGTTGTGATATAAAACTTTTGCTTGTCCATGGGCGTGATCCTCCTGAAAGTCCCAGAAGAGGGACGTAGTTTCCGTAAAAAATAGTATACCACAGTTTTCCTGCGCTTTACAATGAAAACTTCCCATTCTTCCCGGCGGTGGAGCGGGAAGTTCTGTGCAAATGTTCCGGTTTCAGCCAAAAATCCGCCTCAGTCCGGCAGCTCCGTCCACGTGAGGCGGTAGCGGCCGCCCTCCGCCTCCAGACAGCAGAAGGACGCGGGCCTTCCGTACCGGCGGGGGCCGCAGCTGCCGGGGTTCAGCCACAAAGCCCCGTCCCGGCTCTCGGCACAGGGAGCGTGGGTGTGGCCGAAGAGCACCACGTCGGTATTCGCCGGGCGGCAGGGCAGGCGGCTTTTGTCGTGGATCAGAAAGAACCGCACGCCTTCGATCTCCACGCGCAGGGTGTCCGGCAGGTCGTTGAACCAGTAGGCGTCGCAGTTGCCCCGGACGGCATAGAAGTTGTCAAACCGGTCCAGGGCCTCCCAGGTTTCCCGGTTGTCCAGATCTCCGGCGTGAAGGATTGCGTCGGCCCTCTGAAGCTCCTCCAGCACCTGGGGCCGGAGAAGGCCGTGGGTATCGGACAAAATCACGATCCGCTTCACAGCCGTTCCCCCCTTCCGAGGGCCGCTCCGGGACCCCGCTTGATGTACCAGAGGTAGAACACCAGATTCACCAGAATGCCGAAGACGGTGGCGCTGGGGGCGGCCAGACCGATCATGGTGAGACTGGCATCGGGCTGGATACTCATGAGGTAGGACATGGGCAGACGCACCAGGAAGGTCTGAGCCAGACCCTGGATCATGACGAAGAGGGTCTGGCTGTGGCCGTTGAAGTAGCCCATGAAGCTGAAGAGAATGCAGGTGACCACCGCCTCCGGTGCGAAGCCCTTCAGGTACTCCGCCGAGCGGAGAATCACCGCCGGGTCGTCGGCAAAAATGGCGGAGGGCAGATCTCCCTGGAAGTAGGAGAGACCGCCGATGACCACGCCCACAGCGCAGCCCATGGCCATACCCAGAAACAGGGCCTTCCGGGTCCGGTCCTCCCGGCCCGCTCCCACGTTCTGGGCCACAAAGGCGGACATGGATTGCATAAGGGCGCTGGGTACCAGCATGACAAAGCTGACAATTTTGTTGGCCACACCGTAGCCGGAGGAGGCCTCCAGGCCCAGACGGTTGATGAAGGCGCAGAGGGCCAGGAAGGAGAGATTGGTCAGAATCTCCTGGAGGGCAATGGGGGCCCCCACTCCCACGAAGCGGCGGATCTCCCGATTGAAGCGGACATCCCGCCGGGTCATGGTGAAGGGCAGCTTCTGGCGGCGGATGATGGCGAGAGACAGTACCACGCTGACCGCCTGGGCCATGACGGTGGCCAGGGCCGCTCCGGCCACGTTCATGTGGAGCACCGCCACGAAAAACAGATCCCCTACAATGTTGACGGCGCAGGCAATGGCCACAAAGAGGAGGGGCAGCTTGGAGTTGCCCAGTCCCCGGAAGATACTGCTGATGACGTTGTAGGCCACAATGAAGACGATGCCGCCGCCGCAGATGCGGACGTAGGTGGCCGTGAGGTCCACCGCCTCCGCCGGGGCCTGCATCAAAAGGGCCAGAGGCCGGGCAAAAACCACCAGGGCCGCCGCCAGCACCACCGAGACCACGGCGAAGAAGCAGACGGCCCCGCCGATGACCTTCCCCACCCGGCCCGGGGTCCCCCGGCCCAGGTACCGGCCGATAAGGACGGTGATGCCCATGGAGAGGCCGGTGACCGTAAAGGTGACCAGATTGACGATATTGCTGCCGGTGGACACGCCGGAGATACCGGCGGTGGTGCCGAATTTCCCCACCACCCAGATGTCCACCGCGCCGTACATGGCCTGGAGGATCAGGGCTCCCAGCACGGGAACCATGAAGCGCAGAAGCTTTTGCAGAATGCTGCCCTGGGTAAAGTCGCTGGTTCTTCTTGTCTGTTCCATACTGGTCGGTCCTCTTTCTCTGGGGTACGGAATATATGGCCATTATACTATAGATTGTCCCGGCCGCAAAGGAGTTTTTGTTCCTCCCACGGAGGACAGAACATCCCCGCCGCAGAGAGTCGGCTCCGCGGCGGGGACGTTGACGTCACAGGCTGTCGGTAAACCGGCGGAAGGCCGCCCGGCCCTCGTCGGTGCATTTGAATACCCCGGCGTGCTCCAGTCCGGCGGCAAAGGTTCTGCCCACCTCCGAGAGGAGAAGCTGGTGGACGTTTTCCGCCGTGAAGACGTGCTTTTGCCGCAGGTCCTCCGCCCAGAGTGCGTGGGGGGCCGTCAGGGGAGAGGCCGTCAGATCGCCGCCGGAGACCAGCAGCTCCTCCACCGCCCGGAGCTCTTCCTTCAGCCGGGGAGGCAGGATGGCCAGACCCATCACCTCGATGAGACCGATGGTCTCCCGCTTGATGTGGTGGATCTCCTCATGGGGGTGGAACAGCCCCGGAGGGTGCTCCGCCGTGGTGCGGTTGTTGCGGAGGGTGAGGTCCAGCTCGTAATCCGTTCCCCGCCGCCGGGCAATGGGGGTGATGGTGTTGTGGGGCTCCCCCTCCGACTGGGCCAGAATTTCCGCCGAGGGGTCGCTATAGCCCCGCCAGGCCGCCAGGATGTGGTCCGCCAGCCGGGCTACCGCCTCCCGGTCCGCCCCCCGCAGCCGGAGTACCGACAGAGGCCACCGGAGCACCGCCGCCGTCACGCCCTCGAATCCCGGCACCGTGAAGGTCCGCTCCTCCGCGGCCCGCTCCATGGGGAAGACGTAGCAGCCCCCCTGGAAGTGGTCGTGGGTCTGGATAGAGCCGCCCACGATGGGCAGGTCGCTGTTGCTGCCCATGAAGTAGTGGGGAAACTGAGTGACGAAGTCCAGCAGCCGCCGGAAGGTGGTTGGGGTGATGGTCATGGGCCGGTGGGCGTCGCTGAGGAGGATGCAGTGCTCGTTGAAATAGACGTAGGGGGAGTACTGGAAGTACCACCGCTCCCCGGCCACGGTGAGGGGGATGATCCGGTGGTTCTGCCGGGCGGGGTGGCCCGGCCGTCCGGCGTAGCCCTCGTTCTCCACGCACAGGGCGCAGAGGGGGTAGGCGGTATTCTTGGCGTGGCGGAGGGCCGCCATGGCCTTGGGATCCTTCTCCGGCTTGGAGAGGTTGATGGACATATCAAGGGTGCCGTAGTCCGTCTCCACCGTCCAGCGGACGTCCTTCGCCACCCGGCGGCGGCGGATGTAGTTGGTGTCGCCGCTGAAGGCGTAGAACCAGTCGGTAGCGGCCTTGGGGCTCTCGCCATAGAGCCGGGCAAAGGTTTCACGGACCGCGGCGGGCCGGGGGGTCAGCACCCCCATGAGGGCGGTGTCAAACCGGTCCCGGCTGTCGATATCGTCTCCGCAGACGCCCCTTTTTACCGCGTCGGCGGTCAGAATGTCCAGCATCTCCTCCAGAGGCAGGGGAGGCTCCGCCGGGGCGGGACCCTCACCGCCCTCCAGGCCCATCACCGAAAGAAGACCGTTGTAGGCCCAGATTGCGTCCGCCTCTTCTATCAGCCCCTGTCGGACGCCGTAGGACACCAGTTGTCTCAGCATGTGCGTTTCCTCCTCTCAGAAAATCAGCGGACAGGTTCCGGCGCTGCGGAAGGACAGCACATGACAGCTGCCCGGGCCGGACACCGCCTCCATGCCGGTGATAAAGTCCTCCAGCATGGTCAGAGGCACGAAAGCCTGGATGGTACCGGCGAAGCCGCCGCCGTGGACTCGGAAGGCCCCGCGGCCGTCCAGCAGGTGGTCCGCCATGGCCAGCAGTACCCCCAGTCCCTGGTTTTTGGGGTCGCGGTAGGTGGAAATATTTTGCAGGTACATCCAGGAGGACCGGCCCGACCGGTTCACCCGGCGGAGAAATTCCTCCATGTCCCCCCGGCCCACCGCCTCCAGCTCCGCCTCCACCGAGGCGTCGTCACTATAGAAGTGGATGGCCCGCAGCACCGCCCGGTCTCCGCAGGTCTCCCGGACGGAGGCAATGTTGGCGAAGAAGGCCGCCGGATTTACCTCCGAGAGAAGCTTGCGGCCAAAGCAGGCGGCCACCGCCCCCATCTCCTGGGGGATGGCGGCGTACTCCGTATGGAGTCCCGCGTGGCTGACGCCGCTGTCCACAATGCAAAGGGCGTAGCCCGCCGCCATAAGATCAAAGTCCACCCGGCGGACCCGGGGCTGGTTGCGGTCCGGGAAGTCAATGGCGATGACGCCGCCGGTGGCGCAGGCCACAGGGTCCATGAGGCCGCTGGGCTTGCCGAAGTAGGCGTTCTCTGCGTACTGGGCCACCTGGGCCAGCTCCATGGGGGTGAGGGCGTCGCCGCAGAAGAGGTGGTTGATGATGGTGGCCGTCAGCACCTCGAAGGTGGCGGAGGAGCTGAGGCCGCTGCCCCGGAGAACCCGGGTGGTGGTGTAGGCGTCAAAGCCTCCCACCGTATACCCCATCTCGGTGATTTTGGCAGCGATGCCCCGGACCAGAGAAGGGGAGTGGCCCAGCTCCCCGGCCACCGGGGCCAGGTTTTCCAGGTCCATCTGACAGAGCTTGTGGCCCTCGGACTGGATGCGGATGCGGTTGTCCCCAGTGGGGGTGACGCAGGCGATGGTATCCAGATCCACGCTGGCGGCCAGACCGCGGCCCTGCTGGTGGTCGGTGTGGTTTCCGCCGATCTCCGTGCGGCCGGGGGTGGAAAAAAGGCACACCGGCGTGTCGCCGTCCGCCCCATAAAAATCACAAAAGCCGCGCAGCAGCGCCATAAGGCGGCCCGCAGCATTGGGCGCGCCGGCGCCGTAGACACGGCTCAGCTCCTGATGATACGCTCCCTCCTGAAGTCCTCGCTGGATCTCGCTCAGCTTCTGCAATGGAAGTCGCCTCCTTTTCCGTGGTCCCCCCTGGGGGGCGGGGCAAGTGGGTGGGACAGAGCTCCCGCAGGGCGGCCCGCAGGAGAAACAGGCCCCCGCCGCTGGGTGGGGGCTCCATGGCCGGTTCCGCCCCTCCAAGGGAGACGGGGACAGCGGCGCATATGAGATTTTTAAACTTTTTGTTAGTATACCATATTTTCCCGGCACCCGCAACACGTTTTCCCCCCTCCCATCTGCTGTGCAGGGGAAAAAACGTCCCGATTTTTGTGCACATTTCCCGGTTGACCGTGGAAAAATCCGGGGGGTTTTCACTTTCCTTCTTGACAAATGAGGAAAAGCGTATACAATGGATGGCAGTATCCGCCAAAGGCGGACAAAAAAGAACAGGTTATGATAGAGGCGCGGCTGCCAAGAGTACCCACCGCCCACCCGGCAGACACCGGGGATGGGGAAAGGGGCTGCCGCCGAAGGACCGTTTGCCTGTCTGGGCGGCGGGGCCTGGGCCGCCGGAGAACATCCGGCGGACTGTCACGAAAGTGGTGCGCTGTCATGACAGGGGATGCTGTGTGTATTCGGTCATGACGTTGTCATGGCCGGATTTTTTTTGGAATATTGAGGAGGAAAGAGAAATGAAGCAACCAAACAAGATCGTCATGGGCGTGGCGATCGTGGTGATCGTGGCCCTGGCCATTCTGGTCCCCGTCATGGTCCCCGAGACCTACGCCACCTTCTGGGCGCTGGTGCCGCCCATCATCGCCATCGGCCTTGCCCTCATCACCAAGGAGGTCTACTCCTCCCTGTTTATCGGCATTGCCGTGGGCGCCGCCTTTGCCAGCGGCGCGGCCGCCCGTGAGGCGCTGGCTGCCGGCGCTTCCACCGGGGCCGCTGTGGCCACCGCCGCCGCCACCACCGTGGACCACGTCATCAACGACGGCCTCATCGCCGCCATCTCCGGCACTGCCGGTATCTTCCTGTTTTTGGTGATTCTGGGCGTCATCGTGGCCCTCATGAACAAGTCCGGCGGCTCCGCCGCCTTCGGCCGGTGGGCCCAGGCTCACATCAAGACCCGTGCCGGCGCGCAGCTGGCCACCTTCGTGCTGGGCGTGCTCATCTTCATCGACGACTACTTCAACTGCCTCACCGTGGGCTCCGTCATGCAGCCGGTCACCGACAACCACAAGGTCTCCCGGGCCAAGCTGGCCTACCTCATCGACTCCACCGCCGCCCCCGTGTGCATGATCGCCCCCATCAGCTCCTGGGCCGCCGCCGTGGCCTCCTACACCGAGGGCACCGGCTACTCCGGTATCCAGCTGTTCATCCGGGCCATCCCCTACAACTTCTATTCTCTGCTGACCTTCGTGTTCGTCATTGCCATGGTGGTCATGAACGCCGACTACGGTCCCATGCGTCTCCATGAGCGCAACGCCATTGAGAAGGGCGACCTCTTCTCCACCGACGAGCGGGTGGACGAGCTGGTGACCGAGAGCAATCCCCGGGGCAAGGTGATCGACCTGGTGCTGCCCATCATCGTGCTGGTGGTGCTGTCCGTCATCGGTCTCATCTATGTGGGCGGCTTCTTCTCCGGCGCCTCCTTCGTGGACGCCTTCGCAGGCACCGACGCCACTGTGGGCCTCCCCTGGGGCGCGATCATCGCCCTGATTTTCGTGGTGATCTACCTCATGGGGCGCAAGCTCATCACCTTCAAGGAGGCCATGGAGTGCGTGCCCCAGGGCTTCATCGCCATGGTGCCCGCCATCACCATTCTGACCATGGCCGCCTCCCTGAAGAACATGTCCAACGACCTTTTAGGCTCCGCCGTGTACGTGGAGGCGCTGATGAAGAGCAGCGCCGAGGGTCTGGCCAGCTTCCTGCCCGCCGTGATCTTCATTGTGGCCTGCCTGCTGGCCTTCGCCACCGGCACCAGCTGGGGTACCTTCGGCATCCTGATCCCCATCGTCACCAGCATCTTTGATCCCACCGATTCCCTGTTGTACGTGGGCATCTCCGCGTGCCTCGCCGGCGCCGTCTGCGGCGACCACTGCTCCCCCATCAGCGATACCACCATCATGTCCTCCGCCGGCGCCCGGTGCGTCCACGTGCTCCACGTGTCCACCCAGCTGCCCTATGCCATTACGGTGGCGGTGGTCAGCTTCCTGTGCTTCATCCTGGCCGGCGTGTTCCACCTCAGCGCTCCCGTCTGCCTGGTCATCGGCGCGGTGCTGATCGTCGGCTTCCTCTTCCTGATGAAGGGGAAGGATTCCCAGAAGGCCAAGGCCTGAGTCACCCCTCTCTGACAGAGCGGCAGAGCCGCCCACGCGCGCAGCGCGTGGGCGGCTCTTTTTTCTTGCTTTGCAGTTTCAAGGCTCCGCAATCTGGCGGACGGTGTCGATGATGGTATTGTCCCGGTACAGGACGACCCCCACCACCCGGTCGGTGTACCGGATGGGATCGGGCCTGCCCACCAGGGTTTCCGCCTTTTCCTTCAGACGCTGAATGGTGCCCACGGGAATGCCCGCTGCCCGCAGCCGCTCCGCCAGCTCCGGCCGCCTCGGGTTCACCGCCACCCCCTGGTCCGTGACCACCACGTCCACCACCGCCCCGGGGGTCACCACCGTGTTCACCCGGTCGATGATGGAGGGGATGCGGCCTCGGGTGAGGGGAGCCACCACCACGGAGAGGCTGGCCCCGGCGGCGGCGTCGGGGTGGCCGCCGATGGCCCCCCGGATCACCCCGTCGGACCCGGTGAGGACGTTGACGTTGAAGTCGGTGTCGATCTCCAGGGCGGAGAGGACCACGAAGTCCAGCTGGTCCACCGCCGCCGCCGAGAGGAAGCTGGCGTAGTAGGTGGCTCCGATCTGGTGGTGGAAGCGGTTGTTCTTGAGGCTCAATGCCGCGTCTAAGTCAAAGCTTTGGACGTCCAGGATGCGGTCGATGAGGCCCTCCTCATGCATGGCGGTGATCTGGCCGGTGATGCCCCCCAGGGCGAAGCGGCAGCGGATGTCCTTCTCCAGCATCCTCTCCCGGATGAACCGGGCGGTGGCCAGGGAGGCCCCGCCGGAGCCCATCTGCATGGAGAAGCCGTCGTAGAGGTACCCCGCCGCGTCGATGACTCGGGCGGCGGTCTGGGCGATGAGCAGCTCCTTGGGGTTCTTGGTGTACCGGGTGGCCCCGGACATGATGCCCTTGGGGTCCCCAATGTCGTCCATGGGAACGATGTAGTCCACGTCGTACTCCGGAATGGCCCAGGGGGCGTTGGGGTAGCGGACCAGGTGGTTGGTGAGGATCACCACCTGCCGGGCGTACTTGGCGTCGGTGCGGGCGTAGCCCATGGAGCCGCAGGCCAGGAGGCTGTCGTCCCGGCTATAGCCGTTGGCGTTGCCGTAGGGGTCGCAGCTGGGAGCTCCTAAGAAGGCCACGTCGATGGGCAGCTCCCCGCTGCGGATGGCGGCGGCCCGGCCGCCGTGGCTGCGGAAGACCACCGGGCAGTCCATAAGGCCTCGGCTCACCGCCTCCGCCAGCTCGCCGCGAAGGCCGGAGGTTTCGATGTGGGTGATGACCCCGTTTTGGATGTGGTCGATGAGGGGGGCGTGGACCGCCGCCAGGGAGCTGGCGGCCAGGGTCAGATCCCGGAAACCCATGCGGGCCAGAGTGTCCAGCACCTGGTTCACCACATGGTCCCCGTTTCGGAAGTGGTGGTGGAAGGAGATGGTCATGCCGCTCTGGAGCCCCGTGCGGCGGATGGCCTCCTCCAGACTCTCCACCACCTTGTTCTGCCGCCAGGACCGGTCCTGGAAGGTGGCGGTGCGCTTCTCCGGCACTCCGGCGAAGGGGCCCCGGTGGCAGATCTCCCCGATGTGGGGGATCCTCTCAATGGCGTTTTTGTCCATGGTCATACCTCCTCCACCTCCTCCACGGCCTCCGCCAGGGCGATGAGCCGCCTGGCCCGGGTCACCACCGGCTTGTCAATCATCTTTCCGTTGAGACTGGCCACGCCGCTGCCCCGGGCGTTGGCCTCCCGGATGGCCTCCATGACGGCGTAAGCCTTCTTGAGATCCTTCTCGCTGGGCACGAAGGAGCGGTGGAGGGGTTCAATCTGCCGAGGGTTGATGACGCTCTTGCCGTCAAAGCCCAGCTTGCGGATGAGGGCCACCTCCGCCAGAAATCCCTCCTCGTTGTTCACGTCGCTGTACACGGTGTCCAGGGCGGCAATGCCCGCCGCCCGGGCGGCGTTGAGGATCATGCTCCGGGCGAAAAGGAGCTCCGTGCCGTCGGAGCGGGTGGTTTTGAGGTCGGTGACATAGTCCTCCGCCCCCAGGGCCACGCCGATGAGCCGGTCGCTGGCGGCGGCGATGGACTGGGCGTTGAGGACGCCCCGGGCGCTCTCAATGGCGGCCATCATGCCCACGGTCCCCTCGGGGATGCCGTGCTTGCGCTCGATGCGGGCAATCTCCGCCTCGCAGTCCGCCACGTCCTGGGCGCTGTCCGTCTTGGGAAGACGCACCACGTGGACCCCGGCGGGGATGATGGCCTCCAGGTCCAGAACGCCCAGGCCGCTGGCGAGGTCGTTGATCCGCACCACCACCTCCTTGCGGCCAAAGTCCAGGGTCTTGAGGGCATTGTGGACCAAAAGGCGGGCGGCGTCCTTCTCAGTGTAGGCCACGCTATCCTCCAGGTCCAGCATAATGCTGTCGGCTCCGTAGATCCGGGCGTCGCTGATCATGCCGGGGTTGTTGCCGGGGACGAACATCATGCTCCGGCGCAGCCGGTCTTTTGTAAACCGTCGCTCCATCACAGTTCCTCCCATCTCTCCGGGGTCTCGCCGGCGCTGCGGTAGACGGCGGCGGCCACCCGAGCCCGGATGGTGCAGTCCAAGGCCCCCTTGTCCACAGCGGTGACCTGGGCGTGCTCAACCCCCAGCTTTTGGAGGGTGTCCCGGATCACCGCCTCGATCTGGCGGCCGAACTGCTGTTGTACGCTGCTGGTAAGGCTCAGGTCCACCCCACCCTCCCGGGCGGGACAGAGGGTGACCATCACGTCGCCGGACTCCATGGTCCCGGCGGTGGCGGCCTTCTTCAGCTCCATGGGCGTTCCTCCTCTCATGCGGGCGGGAGGGGTTCTCCCTCCCTGTGGCCTGTAGAAACGGCGCGGGGCGGCGGAAGACGGCTTTGCCATCCTCCGCCGCCCCGTGAAAAGACAGTGGTTGGTTCCTTCTTCTCCTCAGGCTAGCTTCTCCTGGAGCCTGCAGGCGATCTCGTCCAAAAATTCCTCGCTGTTTACTGCCGTGGCCTTAAAGCCCGGCTCCACCAGCCCCACCAGATCCTTGGTCATGATCCCGGCGTTGAGGGTGTCGTAGCAGGCCTCCTCCAGCTTCCCGGCAAAGGCGCTGAGGTCCCCAAGGCCGTCCAGCTCCCCCCGCTTGCGGAGGGCCCCGGTCCAGGCGAAGATGGTGGCCATGGGGTTGGTGGAGGTCTTCTCCCCCTTGAGGTACTTGTAGTAGTGCTTGGTGACGGTGCCGTGGGCGGCCTCGTACTCGGTGGTGCCGTCGGGGCTCACCAGGACGCTGGTCATCATGGCCAGGGACCCGAAGGCGGTGGACACCATGTCGCTCATCACGTCGCCGTCGTAGTTCTTGCAGGCCCAGATGTAGCCGCCCTCGCTGCGGATGACCCGGGCCACCGCGTCGTCGATGAGGGTGTAGAAATAGGTGAGGCCCAGCTCCTCAAATTTGGCCTTGTAGTGCTCGAACTCCTCCTCGAAGATCTTCTTGAACTCCCCGTCGTAGACCTTGGCGATGGTGTCCTTGGTGGAGAACCAGAGGTCCTGCCTGGTGTCGATGGCGTACTGGAAGCAGGCCTTGGCGAAGGAGCGGATGGACTTGTCCTTGTTGTGGGCCCCCTGCCACACGGCGGGGCCGTCCACCTTCTGGACGCATACGGTGTGCTCCGCCCCGGAGGCCCCCTTGAAGGTCATGGTGCACTCGCCTGGCTCCTCGGTGCGGAAGTCCACGCTCTTGTACACGTCGCCGTAGGCGTGACGGGCGATGGTGATGGGCTTTTTCCAGTTTTTCACCACGGGCTTGATGGCGTCGATGGTGATGGGGGCCCGGAACACGGTGCCGTCCAGGATGGAGCGGATGGTGCCGTTGGGGCTCTTCCACATCTCGGTGAGCTGGGGGTACTCCTCCATCCGCTGCTTGTTGGGGGTGATGGTGGCGCACTTCACCGCCACGCCGTACTTCCGGGTGGCGTTGGCGGCGTCCACGGTGATCTGGTCCTTGGTGTCGTTGCGGCGGAGAAGGCCGAGATCATAGTACTCGGTCTTCAAATCCACAAAGGGCAGAATGAGCTTCTCCTTGATCATCCCCCAGAGGACCCGGGTCATCTCGTCCCCGTCCATCTCCACCAGGGGGGTGGTCATTTTGATTTTATCCATAGGAAACCTCCAAAAATTCAGCGTTGTCAGCCGTCCGGCGCAGCCGGACGATTTCGATCATTTTCGGCAGGACATGTGCCTGCCGAAAATACTTTGACCCACGCGCCTTGGGCGCGTTCACCAGTCCGCAGACTGGTGGTGGGGGGGTCTAAGGGGGGAGCCTGCTCCCCCTTTACCGCTGTGCGGCGTAGTAGTTCATGAGGCAGCCTTCTCTCAAAATTTGCCGCTCGTTGGGGGTCAGTCCGGCGCACTTGAGGGCGATGTCCCGGACCTGGCCGTCGGCGGTGATCACCTGACCGGTGATGTCCTCCACGCCCTCGGCAATGGCCTTGTTGATGCCCTTTACATAGACCCAGTCGCCCACGGCGTAGGGGAACTCCGCCCCCTCGGGCAGGGTGAAGGGCACAATGCCCCAGTTGATGCAGTTGGAGCGGTAGCGCTTGGTGGCGTACTCCTGGCAGATGTTGGCAAAGCCCCCCAGCACCTTCTGGCAGCTGGCGGCCTGCTCCCGGGCGGAGCCGTCGCCGGGCTTGTTGGCGTAGACGCAGGAGCCCACGGTGGTCTTTGCGGCGTCGCCGCCCACCTTGGCGAGAACCTCCGCCACCTCAGCGGGGATCTCACCAGTCTCACGAGCCTCCTCCAGAGCCCGGACCGCCTTGGAACGGCCCACATACTCCGGCACCCGGCGGCTGAGGGCAAACTCACTGAGGCCGATGGGGTTGGAGCGGTAGGAGCTGGTCTCGCCGGAGGGAATCAGCTCGTCGGTGGTGGTGACGGGGTCGTCGATGACGGCGCAGAGCTTCACCAGCAGGTCTTCCTCCAGCTTGGGCATCTTGGGCCAGTCCTTGATGTTGGGGCCGTAGCGGAGCTCCGCCGCAGGGTCCGCCTTGCCAAAGCCCTCGTAGCACCGCTTCTCGTAGACGCTGCCGTCGAAGTGGTAGGTCAGCTCCTCCGCCGTGGGACTCTCATAGTCGATGTCGGTGGCCGCCGTCAGCACGCCGCCGTTGCGGGCGGTGGCGGCGATGGACCGGGCGTCCATCAGGGCCACTGCGGCGATCTGGCCGTTGCCGGGCTTGCTGCCTTCCCGGTTGGCAAAGTTCCGGGTGGCGTGGCGGATGGAGAGGGTGCTGTTGGCGGGGGTGTCCCCGGCGCCAAAGCAGGGGCCGCAGAAGGCGGGCTTCATCACGCACCCGGCCTCCATCAGGGTGGCCGCCGTGCCGTTCTTGGTCACCGCCAGGGAGATGGGGGTGGAGGAGGGGTAGACGCTCATGTCGAAGTAGCCGTTGCCGATGCTCTGGCCCTTCAGAATGGCGGCGGCCTCCACGATATTCTCGTACATGCCGCCGGAGCAGCCCACGATGACCCCCTGGTCGCAGGTGACCTTCCCATCCACAATGTTGTGGGTCAGGTCCATGGTGACCTTGCCGCCCAGCTGCTTGTTGCAGGCCTCCTCCACCTTGGAGAGGATGCCCTCCGGGTCCGCCTGGAGCTCGTGGATGGTGTAGGCGATAGAGGGGTGGAAGGGCAGGGCGATCATGCACTCCATCTTGCTGAGGTCGATGGTGACCACGCTGTCGTAGTAGGCGCCGTCCTGGGGCTTCAGCTCCTTGTACTCCTCAGGCCGCCCGATGTTCTCATAATAGGCCCGGATGGTGTCGTCGGTTTCCCACACGGAGCTGAGGCAGCTGGTCTCGGTGGTCATCACGTCGATGCCGATGCGGAAGTCGGCGGAGAGGGACTGGACGCCGGGGCCCGCAAACTCCAGGATCTTATTCTTCACCGCGCCGCCGGGGAAGGTCTTTCCCACCAGGGCAATGGCCACGTCCTGGGGCCCCACGCCCTTGGGGGGCTTGCCGGTGAGATACACCAGCACCACCTCCGGGGCCGCCACGTCGTAGGTGTTCTCTAAGAGCTGCTTCACCAGCTCGCCGCCGCCCTCGCCCACGCCCATGCAGCCGTAGGCGCCGTAGCGGGTGTGGGAGTCGGAGCCCAAGATCATCTTGCCGCAGCCCGCCAGCCGCTCCCGGGCGTACTGGTGGATCACCGCCTGGTTGGCGGGGACATAGATGCCACCGTACTTCCTGGCGGCGGAGAGGCCGAAGGCGTGGTCGTCCTCGTTGATGGTGCCGCCCACCGCACAGAGGCTGTTGTGACAGTTGGTCATGGCGTAGGGAATGGGAAATTTCTGAAGGCCGGAGGCCTTGGCGGTCTGGATGATGCCCACGAAGGTGATGTCGTGGGAGATGAGGGCGTCGAACTTCAGGCGCATTTTGTCTCCGCCGCCGCTCTTGTCATGGGCGCGGAGGATGGCGTAAGCCATGGTCTTCTCCCGGGCGGTTTTGGGGTCCTCCATCCCCTTGGCCTCGTCGGCCCAGACAATTTGTCCGTCCTGGAGATAGGCCCCTTTTTGAATCAATTCTACCATTTCCGTTTCCTCCTTGTGGCAATGGAATATCTTCCTGAGTTTAGTGTACCATCCTTTTGAGAAGATGCAAGAAATTTTCTGCTTGTCCGGTCATTTTTGTACGATTCACGAAGGCCCTCGGACGCTGAAGGCGGATTTGGCAGCCTGGGGCGGAAGGCCTGCAAAAACGGCTCGCTTTGCAGGATTGTCTGCATTCCCGACGGCCGCTGCCGCAAGTCTCCGGCAATTTTACTGCAAAAAAATTGCACAAAAGGGGAAACGGGCCGCTCCCTTCGCCCTTTTCGGCGGCTGCGAGGGAGTACAATGGGGGTCTGACACCGTCCGTTCCACCGGGGCGGGTGGGGAGAGGAGGAGGATTTGATGCGTATTTTCTCCATCTGTCTGCTTCTATGCCTTCTGCTGGGGGGCTGTGCGTCCCGGGAAGCTGTCCCGGCGGAGGAGCTGCCGGAGGGCTGCCGCATCCGGTTTCAGCTGGAGGTGTGGGAGGGGGAGAACCTCCTCTCCCAACGGGAATTCCTCCTGCTTCAGGGGGAGGAGGGATTTTACTTCTCCGCCGGAGAGCGGGAGGAGTATCTCTTTTTGAAGGAGGCGGGGGGATACGGCAGCTACAACCGGGAGGCCCCCGGCGGGGCCTTCCTTCGCAATGATATCCCGCCCCTGTCTTGGGAGGCGGTGGAGAAATTCCAGCGGGAGTTTTTGCCTCTGGGGCTGCTGCTCCAGGACTGTCAAGGGCTTGCGGCTGTCCGGCGGGACAGCCTTCTGGGCCGGACGGGCACGGTGTATGAGGGGGAGCGGCAGGGGGAGGAGCTGAGCTGCCTTGTCGACGGCGAGACGGGGCTGGCGCTGATCTTTGTGCGGACCTGCCGGTCCGGCGAAGGGGCCGCGGTGCGGTATGTCCTCACCTGCCAGGACCTGGCTCTGGGGGTGTTTCCGCTGCCGGAGGTCTCCTCTGCCCTCTGACGGGGGCGGGGTCCTTTTGTCGGTAGCCGACGGGGGTTTCTACCTTTTTTGCCTCCGGCGGCCTACTTTTCTCGTCAAAGAAAAGTAGGCAAAAGTTGACTTAGAACCAAGGTTCTAAGAACTCCTTTGGTTCCTATTATGGAAAATCTGTACCGCTTGTTTCGTTAGATTATGCGGCTGACGGATGCAAGGGGGTCGGAGTTCTCCTCTTTCCGCGCTTCAGCGCGCTGCCTTGGTGGCCGTTGGGGTTCCTGCAATTGCACCTATCGAAAGCCTTCCCCTGGGGGAAGGTGGCACGGCGCAGCCGTGACGGATGAGGGGAACGCCGCCGAAAAGCACCGGGCCAACTCGGAGGAAAAGAAAGAATGATCTTTGAGGGGAAAAGGTTTCCGAATCAGCCTTTTGCATTTCGATACCCTTTCCCTCATCCGCCCCCTTCGGGGGCACCCCGCAGCGTTAAGAAAACATGCCAGTGGCATGTTTTTAGCGTAGGCCACATCGCGCCCGCAGGCGCATTTCAGAGCGCAACCCCGCGGAGCGGGGCTCTTAGCGCGGAGATCGGCTATGCCGCGAGGAGACCGCAGTTCGAGAGTCCATTTCTGCTGACATGTTTTCACCATTTCCCCCAGGGGAAGGCTTAGAATGCGGAAGCCCTTGCTACCGCCAGGGGAGCGCGCTGAAGCGCGGAAGGAGGGGGACCCGGTCACCCTCTTGATGGGTCATCCGCACGAAGTAACGACACCAATGGGACAGGCCACCCATAATAGGCCGAAAGGAGTTCTTAGAACCTTGGTTCTAAGCCAACTTTTGGTGACTTTTCTTTGGCGAGAAAAGTCACCCGCCGGAGGCAAAACACCGAACGAAACACCGTCGGGTACCGACAAAAAGGCCAAGCTCCCCGTCAGAGAGTAAAAAAAGAAAGGCACGACCAACGTCGTGCCTTTCTTCACTTTCTGGCGGAGTAGGAGGGATTCGAACCCTCGAGCCGCTTTTGACGGCTACACGATTTCCAGTCGTGCTCGTTATGACCACTTCGATACTACTCCAGGTTGGGCCTGCCGGTATCCTGCGCTCAGCAGCATGAATTATTATAATGGGGAAGAAACAAAAAGTCAAGCGTTATTTCAAAATTTTTTGCCTGCTTTTTTACTCACTGAAATTTTGTAAAAAACACGCATTTTTATACAAAAACCGGAGGATTCATTTCGCGGTTCTTGTCACAACAATACATTCTTCTACCGCGGGAAAAATTTTGTTTGAACCGGGAGAAAAACGTGATAAAATGCACACAGCGAGAAACGCGCGAGAAGGAGGACCTCTGATGATCTGTGAAAATCTTTCCACCCGGGACGGACGGCTTACCTTTGCCGGACGGGACACGGTGGAACTGGCCGGGAAATACGGCACCCCCCTCTATCTGATGGATGAGCAGCGCCTGCGGCACAACTGCCGGGTATATACGGAGAATATGGCCCGCTGCTTTTCCGACGCCCTGCCTCTCTATGCCAGCAAGGCCCTCAGCTGCAAGCGGATGTATGAGATCGTGGCCGAGGAGGGCATGGGGGCCGACGTGGTGTCCGCCGGGGAGCTGTACCTGGCCAAAAGCGCCAATTTCCCCATGGAGAAGGTTTACTTCCACGGCAACAGCAAAACCGACGACGATATCCGCTTTGCCATGGACTGCGGCGTGGGCTGCTTTATTGTGGACAACCCCGACGAGCTGGCGGCGGTGCAGCGGTTCGCCGCAGAGCGGAACATCCGCCAGCGGTGCCTCCTCCGCCTGACCCCCGGTATCGATCCCCACACCTTTGAGGCGGTGGCCACCGGCAAGGTGGACTCCAAGTTCGGAATCCCCATGGAGACCGGACAGGCCATGGAATTCGCCGCCCTGGCCCTCCGGCAGCCCAACCTGGACGTGGAGGGTATCCACGCCCACGTGGGCTCCCAGGTCTTCGATTCCCAGGTGTTCTATGACACCGCCGACATCATGCTCCGGTTTATCGCGGAGATGAAGGAGAAGCTGGGCTACGAGGCCCGGGTTTTGAACCTGGGCGGCGGCTACGGGGTGCGGTATGTGGAGGCGGACCCCACCGTGGACATCGGCTATGAGCTGTCCACTGTGGCCGCGTATATCCGGAAGGGCTGCGAGGCCCTGCATATCCGGGAGCCCAAAATCCTCATGGAGCCGGGCCGCAGCATCGTGGCCGACGCGGGCCTTACCCTCTACACCGTTCAGTCCACCAAGACCATCCCCGGCTACCGCAGCTACGTCTCCATCGATGGCGGCATGACCGACAACCCCCGCTACGCCCTCTACCGCAGCGCCTACACCGTGTATCTGGCCAACAAGATGGACCAGGAGGCGGATTTTGTGTGTACCGTGGGGGGGCGCTGCTGCGAGAGCGGCGATATGATTCAGGAGGATGTGGCCCTGCCTACCCCCGTCCGGGGCGACATTCTGGCGGTATGCACCACCGGGGCCTACAACTACTCCATGGCCTCCAACTACAACACCGTGGGCCGTCCCCCCATCGTCATGGTGGACGGGGAGCGGGATTATGTGGCCGTCCGCAGGGAAACCTTCCAGGATATGGCCGCCAGAGAGCAGTAACGAAAAAACGCAGCCTCCCGGGAGGCTGCGTTTTGCTTTTTTCGGAAACGGACGGCGTTTTGCTCCGGGCCTGGTCAGACGGTGGCCGTTTCCTGCCGCGCCGCCTCGGGCTTTCGGGGGAGAAAGCCCTCGAAGATCACCATGGCTCCGGCGGCCTCCGCCGCCTCCAGCTCCCGTTGGTCCCGAATGGTCCAGCTGACCTCCTGACCCTTCAGCACATCCACGCAGAACCGGAGCGCCGCCCCCCGCCGCTGGCGGGGACAGAGCAGCAGGTCCGGCCGGGTGAACACGTTGGTGAGCAGCAGGGCGTGGAGCCGGGCCAAAAGGCCGAAGCGCTTTACGCCCTCGGACTCCCGCCGGGTCTCCAGCAGCTGGCCCCGGAGGAGAAAGGGCTCGTTGCGCCGCATCCACCGCAGGACCCTGGGGTCGAAGGAGATCACTGCCGCCTCCCCAGGGTAGCGCTCCAGCAGCTGGGTGGTTTTCAGGCAGAGGTCCCGTACATTGTTCTTATAGCTCTTCAGCTCCAGAAGCACCGGCACCCGGCCTTTCACCGCGGCCAGAGCATCCTCCAGGGTGGGAATGGTTTCCTTGGTGCCCAGCAGCCGCAGCTTCTGCAGCTGCTCCACAGTGGACCGCTCCACAAAACCCTCCACGCCGCACAGCCGCTGGAGATGGCCGTCATGGATCACCACCGGCACCCGGTCCCGGCTCAGCCGCACGTCCATCTCCACGCCGAAGCCTCCTGAGACGGCATAGCGGAAGGCCAGCAGGGAGTTTTCCGGCACCCCGCGCTGCATGTTGTGGAGCCCCCGGTGGGCGTAGCGGAATCGCCGCAGCTGCGCCACACCTCGCTCCCCCCGTCGGGGCAGCAGGCAGAACAGACCGCCCAGCGCCAGAAGCGCCAGAACAGCCAACGTTACCCAGATCCAGATCATATGTACTCTCCTTGCAGAAAAAAGGCGAAAACCGCCGGCTGGGGCTATGGTACCACAAAACGGCGCCTCTGTAAAGCCGGGCTGTCCAGGGTGGAATTTTTCTCTGTTCCTTTCCCAAAAGCTGTGGTAAAATAAAAACCAATCGGCAAGATTGTTCATCAGGAGGACCTTCTATGATCACATCCGAATACTATTTTCCCTCCGCTCAGGGACAGGCGCTGATCCATGTCAATCAGTGGACCCCACAGTCCGTGCCGGTCCACGGGGTGGTGCAGATCGCCCACGGTGTGGCGGAGTACGGCATGCGCTATCAGCCCTTCGCCGAGTACCTCTGCCGCTACGGCTTTGTGGTTACCGCCCACGACCACCTGGGCCACGGACAGTCCCGGATCCCGGGGGCGCCGCCGGTGTACTTCGGGGAAAGGGACGGCTGGAACTACGCCGTGGAGGATATGCACACCCTGCGCCTTCAGCTTAAGAAGGTGTGGCCTCAGGTGCCCCACTTCCTCTTCGGCCACTCCATGGGCTCCTTCCTCACCCGGACCTATCTCATCCGGCACCCGGGCAATGTAAAGGGGGCCATCCTCTGCGGCACCGGCCACCCCTCGGTGTGGACCATCGCCGGAGGGAAGCTCCTCACCGCTCGGGAGGTCCGCCGCCTGGGGCCCCAGGGCTTCAGCGAAAAGGCCAACCGGCTGGCCTTCGGGGCCTACAACAAGCCCTTTGCCCCCAACCGCACCGATTACGACTGGCTCAGCGCCGACGAGGAAAATGTGGACGCCTATATCGCCGATCCCCTCTGCGGCGCGCCGGCCACCATCGGCCTTATGCGGGATCTGATGGACGGCCTGGATTTCTTCACCGACCAGCACGCCATCGACAGGATGGACCGGAAGCTGGCCGCCTTCTTTATCTCCGGGGACAAGGACCCGGTGGGGGAGATGGGCAAGGGGGTGGAGCGCTCCGCCGCCGCTTTCCGGAAGGCGGGGCTCACCGACGTGACGGTGAAGCTCTACCACGACCTGCGCCACGAGATCCTCAATGAGAAGACCCGCCGCTTCGTCTATCAGGATGTTCTGGACTGGCTGGAGGGCCATCTGTAACGGCCAGGAGGTTTCGCCAGCTGAGAAGCTCCGGGTCGCCTCCCATCCGCAGCACCCGCCAGGAGAGGACGCTGTCCGCCGCCAGCACCACCGCCAGAGCCAGAGCGCTCCACCGGGGCATCGCCGCCGCCCAGGTTTCCACCAGGGGCTGGATCCACAAAAAGGCGAAAGCGGACAGGACTCCCCACAGAAGGGAGAAGGGCAGGCACACCCGGCCCCACACATTGGCGAAGACCCTTTCATAGTCCCAGAAGCGGACGTGGAATACCCGGTCGTAGAAGAGATGGACGGCGTACTCTGTGAGCGTGCAGAGAATGAGCCCCCGGAGCACCAGGCCCCACCAGCCCCATACCCCCGGCGGCGTTACCGCCAGGAAGAGAACCATGGCCAGGCCATACACCGGGCACAGGGGCAGCAGCAGAAATCCCTTGCGTACCTGGAGCTTTGCCCCGGTGAGCCGGGCAAAGGCTCGTTCCAGGAGAAAGCCGACAAAACTGTAAAAGAAAAAGGACCAAAACAGCAACGAGAGACGCTCCTTTCCCAGAGAAGAATGGGGCCGCGGGAAATCGCGCGGCGCTTCCCATAGAATGTCCCCGGGAGAGGAATCGCATACGGAGGAGAGGACATGACGGACAGCTGGGAAAATTTAGAGCGGGAGGCCATGGCCTGCCGGGGCTGCTCCCTCTGCGAAGGGCGGCAGCACGTGGTATTCGGCGTGGGAAACCGGTCGGCGGAGGTCATGCTCATCGGCGAGGGCCCCGGGGCCACGGAGGACCGGGAGGGCGTCCCCTTCGTGGGCCGGGCAGGAAAGCTGCTGGACGATATGCTGGAACTCATTGATCTGGACCGGACCAGGGTCTACATCGCCAACATCGTCAAATGCCGTCCCCCCAACAACCGGGACCCGCTGAACACGGAGCAGGAGGCCTGCATTGGCTTCCTCCGGCGGCAGACGGCCCTCATCCGGCCGAAAATCATTGTCTGTCTCGGCCGTATCGCCGCCATGCAGCTGATTAAGCCGGACTTCAAGATCACCCGGGAGCACGGCCAGTGGTTTGAGAAGGCGGGGGTGCGGATGATGGCCATATACCACCCCTCCGCTCTGCTGCGGGACCCTTTCCGCCGGCCGGAGACCTTTGACGATCTCAAGGCTCTCCAGGCGGAGATCCGGGCAGTGTGCACCCGTACCTACCCCAGAGAGGAGGCGGAGTGATGGACCGGCAATGGCTGGAGGAGCAGCTGAGGGAGCTGCCCCTGGTGCAGTATGAATTTTTCCCCACGGATACCCTCGTTTTTTCCCCCAAGGTCCGGCACATCTGCAGCCAGGAGTGTCCCCAGTACAACAAAACCTGGGCCTGTCCCCCGGCGGTGGGGGCGGTGGAGGAGTGCCGGAGCCGGTGCCTCGCCTATCCGCAGGCTCTCCTCCTGGTGACCATGGCGGAGGTGGAGGACGCCGCCAGCCTGACCCAGACGCTGCCTACCCGGCTGGCCCACGAGGAGGTGACCCACCGGGTTTTGGACCTGGTGCGGCGGGACGGCACGGAGGCCATGGCCCTCTCCACCGAGTCCTGCGTCATCTGCAACCAGTGTGCCTGGCCCAAGGGACCCTGCCGCCACCCGGACAGGATGCTGCCCTGCGTGGAGAGCCACGGCATTCTGGTGACGGAGCTGGCGGAGCGGTTCGGCCTCGACTTCCTGGCCGCCCCCAATCTGGTCACCTGGTTCAGCCTTGTTTTGTACCGGGAGGCGTGAGGCCGGCGCTTTCCCGGGCAGGGGCGATCCGCCGGAAGGCGCAGGACATCCATGACATTGGATTGAGATACGGAAAAGAGCCGCCGCGAACGAAGGTTCGCGGCGGCTCTCTTTTTCTGCGCGTTCGCCGTTACTTGACGGCAATGGCCTCGATCTCCACCAGAGCGTCCTTGGGCAGACGGGCTACCTCCACGGCGCTGCGGGCGGGAGCCTCGCCGGCGAAGTAGGTGGCGTACACCTCGTTCATGGCGGCGAAGTTGTTCATGTCGCTGAGGAACACGGTGGTCTTGATGACGTCGCTCATCTCATAGCCGGCGGCGGCCAGAACGGCCTTCACGTTCTCCAGAGACTGGCGGGTCTGACCGGCAATGCCGCCCTCGGCAAAGGCCCCGGTGGCGGGGTCGATGGGCAGCTGGCCGCTGGTGATGGTCAGGCTGCCGGCGCTGACACCCTGGCTATAGGGACCGATGGCGGCGGGCGCCTTGTCGGTGGCGATGATCTTCTTCATGGGAATCTCCTCCGTTTCAGTTGGTGATGGCTTCATTGTACCAGATTGCTTCGAAATGTCAATGGAGAGAGGGGCGGCAGGCCGCCGGAGAAAATTTTCTGTTGCACGTTTTCGTGCAATTTTTTTCCCGTGGGCCCCGGGGGTGGAAAGGATGAGTGTATGAGCAGAAGAAAGAGCCGGGAGGACCTGATCGGACTGCTGGAGCGGCTGGCCTTCTACCGGCCCAACGACGCCATCCGCATGGCCATGGAGGAGGGCGTGGACATCCGGAAGCTCCGGCTGGAGGGGGTGGCGGAGTTCAAATGCCACGCCAACGGCGCCATGGAGCTGAAGTTCTTTGACCGCGTCAAAGCCCTGGAGCTGCTGCTGGCCCTGGAGGGGGAGCCGGGAGACGGCGGCGGACTGCTGGGCTTTCTTCAGCAGCTGAGCGGAGGAGACGGGGCGTGAGGATCCGCAGCTTTTCTGAAAAACAAAGACGGGTGCTGCTGTGGTGGTGCCCCGGGTCGGAGGACAGCCGCAGAGAGGCCATCATTTGTGACGGGGCCGTCAGAAGCGGCAAGACCCTGGCCATGGGGCTGGGCTTTTTCTGCTGGGCCACCGCCGCCTTTCACCGGCGGCAGTTCGCCCTGTGCGGAAAGACCATCGGTTCTCTCCGGCGCAATCTGGTGAACGAGCTGACGCCCCTTCTGGGGGAGTTGGGGCTCAGCGTCACCGAGCGGCGCAGCGCCAATCAGCTGGTGGTCCGGGGAGCGGGACACGAGAACCTCTTCCACCTCATCGGCGGCAAGGACGAGGGCAGCGCCGCCCTGATCCAGGGCGCTACCTTCGCCGGGGTGCTGATGGACGAGGTGGCTCTCATGCCCCGCAGCTTTGTGGAGCAGGCCCTGGCCCGGTGCAGCGTGGAGGGTAGCAGGCTGTGGTTCAACTGCAATCCCGAGGGGCCCCAGCACTGGTTTTACCGGGAGTGGATCTGCCGGGCCGAGGAGAAAAACGCCCTCTACCTCCACTTCACCATGGCCGACAACCCGAGCCTCTCCCCCGCCATGCGGCGGCGGTATGAGAACCGCTACTCCGGGGCGTTCTACCGCCGGTTCGTATTGGGGGAATGGTCGGCGGCCGAGGGGCTCATCTACGATTTCTTTTCTCCGGAGGAAATGGTACAGCCGGTGCCGGAGGGGGAGCTGGAGCAGTACTGCGTCTCCATCGATTACGGCACCGCCAACCCATGCTCGTTTGGTTTATGGGGGCTGCGGGATGGGGTGTGGTATCGGGTGGACGAGTACTACTACGCCTCCCGGGACACCGGCGTACAAAAGACGGACCAGGAGTATGTGGCGGACCTGCGGCGGCTGGCAGGGGGGCGGCAGCTGCGGCGGGTGGTGGTGGATCCCTCCGCCGCCAGCTTCATCACCGCCCTGCGCCGGGAGGGGTTCCCCGTGGTGAAGGCGGCCAACGACGTGCTCGCGGGCATCCGCCTGACGGCGGGACTTCTCAAAAGCGGCAGGCTGGTGATCTGCCGTCCCTGCCGGGATCTCCTGCGGGAGATGGCCCTCTACTGCTGGGAGGCTGGCGGTCAGGGCCGGGAGGTCCCCTTGAAGCAGAACGACCACGCCATGGACGATATGCGGTATTTTGCGTCTACCGTGGCGGGGAGTTTCCGGGGGGATGGCTTTGCCGCCGTGTCGGTGGAGCGGTGAGCACAGGAAAGGAAGGAAACAGTATGGCGTTTTTCAAACGAAAGGAGGAGGGGGTGGCGGCAGCCTCTACCCAGCTGCGCAGCCGGGACGCCCTCCCCTGGGGAGGCCTCATGGACATGGTCCCCCTGGGAGGCGGGGAGGCCCGGCTCTATCAGGCCGTCCGCCGGGGCGTCCCGGCGGTGGACGCCGCCCTCTGCAAGATCATCCGGCTGGCCGGGGGCGTGTGGGTGGCGTGCGAGACCCAGAGCATTCAACAGAGGATGGATCGCTTTCTCAAAACCGTGCCTGCGGGCCGGGGACAGGTGGGGCTCAACGCCTTTTTGGACATGTATCTCGACTCCATGCTCACCTTCGGCCAGGCGGTGGGGGAGATGGTGGTGGACCCGGAGGGGCGGGATATCGCCGCCCTGGTCTGCGGAAGGGTGGAGGATGTGCAGATCCGGGAGGGAGAGTCTCCGCTGGCCTTTACCCTCTGGGGCTACGGCAGCGATGGCATGCCGCGGCCGCTGCCCCGGCAGGATCTGCTCCTCTTTACCCCCTACAATCCGGAGGCCCACAGCCCCTATGGGGTGTCCATGCTCCGATCCATGCCCTTTCTGACGGAGCTTCTGGGGAAAATCTATTCCGCTATGGGGGCCAACTGGGAGCGGATGGGCAACGTCCGCTTCGCTGTGGTGTGCAAGCCCCAGAACGGGGAGATGGACCCGGCTACCGCCCAGGAGCGCAGCCGGCAGATTGCACGGGAGTGGAGCCGGGCTATGCAGAGCTCCAAAACCGGCAGCGTCCGGGATTTCGTGGCCATTGGGGATGTGGATATCCGGGTGATCGGCGCGGATAACCAGATTTTGGACAGCGAGGTGCCGGTGCGGCAGATCTTGGAGCAGCTTATCGCCAAGACAGGCATTCCGCCTTTCATGTTGGGCCTCAGCTGGTCCTCCACGGAGCGGATGAGCGCCCAGCAGGCGGACATCCTCACCTCTGAGCTGACCGCCATCCGAAGGGGGCTTACTCCGGTGGTGGAAAAGATCTGCCGGATGTGGATGCGCCTTAACGGAATCTATGAGGACTTTGCCGTCCGCTGGGACGACATCAACCTACAGGATGAGCTGGATGAGGCCAAGGCGGAGTGGTACCGCCAGCAGGCGAGGAAGCTGGAATTGGAAAATCTTCAGATGGAAGGGAAGCTGTGACAGTGACGGATGTGAAAAAGACAGGCGGTGTGGAGCAGGGCGGCGTCACCCAGGCGGATCTGGCGGAGATCAACCGCTTCGCCAAGGGGGAGCTGACGGCGGAGCAGGTGTACACTTTCGCCCTGCGGCTGTGTGACAACGAGGTGGACCGGGATTTTGAGCGGTTTTCTCTCGACTGTCTCCAGCGGCTGGGGAAGCTCTTTGTAGGCAAGAGCGGCATTTTTGACCATCAGTGGTCTGCCGCGGGACAGACTGCGCGGATCTACCGGACGGAGATGGCCGAGGAGCCGGGGCGGATGACCATGGCGGGGGAGCCCTGCCGGTATCTGAAAGGCTACGCCTACATGCTCCGCTCGGAGAAGAATCAGGCCCTTATCGAGGAGATCGAGGGCGGGATCAAGAAGGAGGTCAGCGTGGGCTGCGCCGTGGGACGCCGGGTGTGCTCCGTGTGCGGCGGGGAGATTTCCCAATGTGGACACGTACCCGGGCGGCAGTATGACGGCAAGCTGTGCACCGCAATCTTGGAGGATCCCACCGACGCCTACGAGTGGTCCTTTGTGGCGGTACCCGCCCAGCGGGAGGCCGGAGTTTTGAAAAAAACCATGGTCTGTCGGGACTTCTCCCCGGAGGAACGGCTGCAGCTGGAGAAGGAGGCCGCCATGGGCCGCAGCTATCTGGCGGCATTGCGGCAGGAGCTGGTGCGCCTGGCGGGACTGGCGGAGGAGGATCTGGACTGCGCCATTTTTGCCAGAGCAGTGGGGCGTATGGAGGAGGAGGAGCTGCTGGAGCTGACGCGGGTGCTGAAAAAGCAGGTGGAACGCCGGAGATGGCCCGGCCCCCAGCTGGCGGCCTTCCACGGCGGCGGCATCGGCGACGATTTTCTGGTTTGATGAAAAAAGGAGGAGCGGAACATGGTATCTTTTAACGACATTGGGCAGTGGTGCGCCACCTTCCTGGGAGAAACGATCTCCGAGGGCAGCGTGGTGAAGGTGAGCGCCTCCCAGACGGTGGCCGCCTGCGCGGCGGGCGACCCCTTCTGCGGTGTGGCCGTGGCCGGGCGGGACGGCGCGGTCACCGTCCAGGTGGGCGGCTTTGTGACGGTGAGTTATAGCGACAATGTGCCTACCGTGGGCTTTACCGGCCTCAGCGCCGACGGCAGCGGCGGCGTGAAGAGCGACGAGAGCGGCGTGAAGCGCTGGGTGGTGGAGACCGACGAGACCGCCCAGACCGTCACGGTGCTGTTGTGAGAATGAAGGAGGAGACGAACATGGCATATCTTCTGAATGACGTGAAGCTGGAGAAGGGGATGTACGGCGAGGCCGGAAAAACCTTCTCCCAGGTGCTGGAGGCCTGCGACCCCAGCGAGGCCTACCGGGGCACCCCCCTGGAGGGGCTGGACGCCTTCCAGCGCCAGCTCAAGCGCTTTGACATCCATGTGAAGGGCAGTGGCAGCGACATGGTGGAAAAATTCTTCCACACCACCGAGTCCGCCGTGCTGTTCCCGGAGTTCGTGGCCCGGGTGGTGCGCCAGGGCATGGAGGAGGAGAGCGTCCTGCCCCACATCACCGCCGCCGTCACCACCTTCGACGGCCGGGACTACCGGTCCATCGCCTCGGTGCCCTCCGAGGAGGACAAGCGCCTGGCCCGGGTGGAGGAGGGCGGCCAGCTGCCCCAGACCCAGGTGCGGACCCAGGAGAATCTGGTGAAGCTCCATAAGCGGGGGCGGATGCTGGTGGCCTCCTATGAGGCCATCCGCTTCCAGCGGCTGGACCTCTTCTCCGTGACCCTTCGCCAGATCGGCGGCCACATCGCCCGGATGCAGGTGGAGGACGCCATTGCCGTGGTGACCGACGGCGACGGCAACGACAACGCCGCCAAGAGCTACACCGTGGGCACCTCTCCCATTTCCGGTACCAAGGGGACCCTCGATTACGGTGCGCTGCTGGACTTCTGGGGGCAGTTTGATCCCTACACCATGAACACCCTCCTGGTGGGCGGAGATGTGATGCTGCAGCTTCTCAAGATGGAGGAGTTCCAGAATCCTCTCACCGGCCTCAACTTCCAGGGCACCGGCACCCTGACCACGCCCCTGGGGGCGCGGCTGCTGCGGACCGGGGCCATGCCCAAGGGAACCCTCATCGGTCTGGACAAAAATTATGCCCTGGAGATGGTTACCGGCGGCCAGGTACAGGTGGAGTACGACAAGCTCATTGACCGCCAGCTGGAGCGGGCGGCCATCACCTGCATCTCCGGCTTTGCCAAGCTCTTCCAGGACGCCTCCCGGGTGCTGACAATCTGACGGCGGAGACCATCATCATAAGAAGGAGGCTGGGAAGATGACCGAGGAGATCTTTACCATCGCAAAGGCCCTGGTGTCGCCTACGGAGGCGGAGGAGGGCGTGCTGCAGCGGCTGTGCGCCGGAGCGGAGCGGGAGCTCCGCTCCGCCCTGCGGGACGGCGTGGCGGCCGAGGACTGCGCGGATCTGTTCCTCTGCGCCGCAGCCTGGCTGGCCGCCGCCAATCTGGCGGGGAGCCGGAATGAGACCGGCGCGGTCCGGGTGGGAGACATTTCTGTGGGCGGCGGAAGCTGGGGCGACGCCGCTTTGCGGATGCGCCGCCAGGCATGGAAGATCATGGCCCCCTACTGCGGCGGCGACGGCTTCACCTTTGTGGGGGTGCTGGGATGAGGGGGCGGCTGGAGCGGTTCTTTGCCGCCTACGGCCAGCAGGTGACACTGTGCCGGGGCGAGGAACGGATTGCCCTCCGGGCCTCGGTGCAGCCCCAGACCAGCGGCGGAGAGGACCCGGTGGCCGCCACGCCTCTGGGGGCGGTGGATGAGCGGCGGTGGGTCTACATCGGACCCGGGGATACGGCTCTTCTGCGGCAGGATGTGGTGGAGTGCGGCGGAGAGCGGTTCCGGGTGCTGTCCGCTACGCCGGTGTACTGGGGGGAGGCGGTGCTCTACTGGCACGGCCTTCTCCGAACCGAGAGGGAGGCGGCGGAATGAGCGGACTGGAGCAGGTGCGCCGGGAGGTGCTGCGGTGCCTCACGGCGGCGGAGATCCCCGCGGCGGCCGCATGGGAGCCCCGGTGGGCGGGACAGTATGGCAGCCCGGTGATCGTGGTGGGGCTGCGGCGGGCCGACAGCGCCAGCGCCGCCCTCTGCGACTACCTGGGGCTGGCCTATGAGGCGGACACCGCCTCCTGGCGGGAGGTGTACGGAAGACGGCTGGAGATCAGCGTGGAGCTGACGGCCTACGGCCCCGGAAAGGAGGGGGCGGCGGGCTGCACGGCCATTTTGGAGGAGGCCCACGACGCCCTTCTGGCAGGACTCGCCGAGGGACTCCGGCCCGGGGAGATGACCTGGGAGGCGGCGGGCTGGGACCGGGAGACGGAGCACGTCCGCCAGACCGCCCTTCTCCAGTGCACCGCCGCCTTCGTGGCCCAGGCTCAGGAGGAGCCGGGGCTGTTTTTGGACTTCAAATTGAAAGGAGCGCCTGATTTTGAGCAGTATCGTACATGAGAGGCCCGGGGTGTACTCCTCCTACGACGCCTCGATGCTGGTGCGCCGGGGCACCGCCTCCAAGGTGGTGGGGGTGGCCGCTCTGGCCGCCCAGGGGGACACGGACCAGACGGCGCTGGTGACCAGCTATGAGAGCGGCCTGGCCCTCTTCGGCGCAGACGGGGAGGGGGAGAGCATGGCGGAGATTCTGCGGCTTCTCTTCCTCAACGGCGTTACCGCCGTCCGGGCGGTGCGGGTGGCCGACAGCGACAGCTACGCCGACGCCTTTGATCTCCTCAGCATGGAGGAGGACATCCAGGTGGTAGTGTGCGACAGCGGCGAGCTGACGGTGCAGCAGCTGCTGCGGACCAGCCTGGAGAGCGCCAGCGCCGCCCGGCGGGAGCGCATCGGCGTGGTGGGCAGCAGCGGCGAAAGTGTGTCCGCCCTCATCACCCGGGCTGAGGGACTCAACAGCGAGCGAATGGTGCTGGTGGGACCCGACGTCACCGATGGGGAGGGGAATGCCCTCAGCGGCGTGTTCGCCGCCGCCGCAGTGGCCGGAGCCATTGCCGCAAACAGCGACCCGGCCGCGCCCATCAACGGTGTGGCGCTCTCGGGATTGGGGGGCGTCGGCACCCGGTACAACGACAACGACATCGACCTTCTGGTCCGGGGCGGCGTGACGCCTTTGGAGGCGGTGGGGGGCGTGGTGTCCCCGGTGCGGGGCATCACCACCCGCACCAAGACCGGAGGCAGCGCCGACGCCACCTGGCGGGAGCTGACCACCATCCTCATTGTGGACGACGTGATCCCCACCGTCCGCGCCGCCCTCCGCAGCCGCTTCACCCGCACCAAGAACACCCTCCAGACCCGAGGGGCCATCCGCTCCCAGGTGATCGTGGAGCTGGAGAACAAGGTGGCGGCCCAGATCATCGACGGATACGGTGAGGTCAGCGTGGAGGCGGACAGTGTGGATCCCACCGTGTGTCTGGTGGAGTTCAGCTTTGCCGTGGCCCACGGTCTCAACCAGATCTATCTCACCGCCCACATCACCGTATAAAGGAGGAATCTTATGGCAAGTGTGACAGGATTTCCCACCAGCAGCGATATCTATCTGGAGCTGGAGGGGAAAAAGGTGGCGGTGGTCCAGAGCTACACCGCCAGGGCCACCCGTACCAGCACCCCGGTGGAGGCCTTCGGAGAGGCGGAGCCGGTGGGTACCATCGCCGCCCAGAACCAGTATGTACTGGAGCTGACCCGGCTCTACGCCACCGACGACGCCATCGCCGACGGGATCGATTTCTACGCCCTCTCCGATTTCTCCCTGGTGATCTGCAAGCCGGACCGCCGGGTGATCTATAGCGGCTGCAACTGGAACGCCATCGCTGAGGAGGGCAAGCTGGGGACCATGGTGGCGGAAAAGGTGTCCGTAGTGGCCAAGAAGCGGATGGAAGTGGTGGCCTGATGGACCCGAGAGAACTGGTGGAGATCACCTTTCGCCTGCCCCTGGAGGCACTGGGGCGGCTGGCCCCTCTGCTGGAAACGGCGGGCCGGGGAACGGTGCAGGAGCGGGCCGAGGGAGGCGAGGGGGCCTCCTTCGACATGGAGCGGTTTGAGACTGTCCGGGCCGGGGAGCCGGAGCTGCCGGAGGACCGCAGGACAGACCCAGGAGAACCGGAAGTGATGGGCCGGAGGATGGAAACGGCGGAGCCGGTTCTCCCTGAGGAGACGGCCCGGGAGGTCCGGGATGTGGCGCTGGGAGAGAGCGTCCGGCAGGAGCGGGAGGTGTCGCTGAAGCGGCTGGCCCAGGGGACGGTAGAGACATGGAAGGCTGCGGAAACGGCGGAGGGGGAGGCAGCTGCGGATCCCCGGGCGCTGTCCGCCCTGTGGGAGCGGGACGCCCGACGGTACGACGGCGCCTTTCCCCTGCTGTGAGAGGAGGAGACGGCTGTGGAACTGACGCCTATGCGGTATAAGACCTTTGTCTGGCCCCACAATCCCCACACCTACTCCATCTCCTTTCAGCGGCTGGTGGCGGGACACAAGGTGCCATACGGGCGCTACTGCCTTCAGGATCTGGGGCTGACAGCCCGGGTGCTGGAGGGGGAGGGGGTTTTTGCCGGAGAGGGGGCCTATGACCAGTTCAAGGAACTGGCCACCCTCTTCTACAGCGGCGGACCGGGGCTGCTGATTCATCCGGTGTGGCAGCCCTCCAGCGCCTACTTCACAGAGCTCTCCCTGACCCAGAAGCCTCTGCCGGACTATGTGGCCTACCGTTTTGCTTTCCGGGAGGACTCCTCCCGCAGCCGCACCGGCCTGACCCTGCTGTCGGCGGCAGAGAAGGAGACGGCGGCGGAGACCATCTACACGGTGAGCCAGGGGGACACCCTCTGGGCCGTGGCGGCCCGGTACGGCGTGACCCTGGAGGCCCTGCTGGCGGCCAACCCCGCCATCGCCAATCCCAACCGCATCCAGGTGGGACAGAAGGTGGTGATTCCGGGGTGACCATTCAGCTGATCACCTGCGACGGTCAGGTCTACCTGGCCCCCACGGTAATGGAGTGGCGGCTGTGCCGCACCGGCGGCGTGCCCTGCGACGATCTGGAGGCGGTGTGCCTGTTTGACGGGCTGCTGCTAGATGTTCTGTCCCGGGCCTGCCGCTTTGCCGCCTACCAGGGGGATACCCTGGTGCTGCGGGGCGTGGTGGACGAGTACCGGGCGGAGGTGTCGGAAAAGGGACGGCTGCTCACCCTCTCCGGCCGGGGCATGGCGGCGCTGCTGCTGGACAACGAGGCGGAGGCGGCGGAGTACCAGGGGGCCACTGTGGAGGAGATTCTCCGCAACCACGCCGTCCCATGGGGAATCTCCCTGGGGGAGTGCCGGTCCCTCCGCTGCGCCGGGGTCTATCGGGTGGACAGCGGCAGCAGCCAGTGGCAGGCCCTCAGCGGCTTTGTCCGCTATGTGGGAGGCTTTCTTCCCTGGTTTGCCGCCGACGGTACCCTGCAGGTCTGTCCCATGGCAGGCAGCGGCGCTCACCGGAGCGTCGACGCCGCCGCGGCGGTGACGGACTGTTCCGTCCGATTCACCCGCTACGGGGTGATCTCGGAGATGCTGGTGAAGGATAAAACCCGGCAGACCTCCCAGCGGGTGGTGAATCAGGCGTTCCTGGACCTGGGAGGCAGCCGGCGGCAGGTGCTCTACACCCCCGGCGTCAGTACCCTGGCGGCCATGCGGTACACCGGAGAGTATCAGATCCGGCGAAGCATGGAAGGAAAGCGCCAGGTGGAGCTGACGGTGGCCGGAGCCTTTGCCGCCCAGCCCGGGGACGTGGCTTGGGTGACCTACGATCCCCTGAGACTGGCAGGGGACTATGATGTGGTGGAGGCGGAGAGCCGGGGCGGCAGCACCGGCGAGACCACCACCCTGACCTTGGAGGCGAGAGACCATGTGGATATCTGAAAAAATGCGGGAATCCTCCGACTGCGCCGCCGCCAATGCCGGTATCGCCACCATCGGCGGTGCGCCGGCGGCGGTGGAGACCTGCGGCGAGGAGCGGGATCTCCCCGTCTACGCCCCCGGCGGCATGACCTGGCGGCCCCGGGCCGGGGATACGGTGCTGGTTTTGAAGGGAGGCACCGGCGGAGAGGAGCGGTATGTCATTGCTGCCGCCTCCGATGAAAATAACAACTTGGCACCCGGGGAGTTGGAATTGACTGCGGGAGACAGCTCTGTCCGGCTGCGGCTGGACGGGAGTATTGAGCTGAGAGGACAGGTGGAAATCACGGGGACGCTGCTTCTCAACGGAGTGCCGCTGATCCCCCTGGTCTGAAGAGAGGAGAATCATATGGAACTGCTGCTGCGGGAGGGAGAGTATGTGGCGGACGGCCGGGGCGGCGTGGTCCGCCTGGAGGGGGAGGAGGCCCTGCTGGGGCGGGTCCTCTTCCGCCTTACCGCCCGGCGGGGCGGGCTGCCGCTGCTGCCGGAGCTGGGCAGCCGGTTATATCTGCTGGGCCGGGAGGGGCCCGAGGGGCGGCTCTCCGCCGCCCGGCAGTATGTGGCCGAGGCTTTGGCGGAGGAGGATGTGACCGTGGAGTCGGTGGAGTTGGAGCAGGGAGCGGCGGGGACGCTGCAGCTGCGGGCGTACCTCCTCCACGGCGAAGCTGCCGTGACGGCGGAAGTGACCATATCCATATAAAGGGAGAGTGACGATGCTGAAAACCTTGGAGGAGATCTATCAGGAGATGCTGGACATTTTCGCCCGGCAGTCCGGCTATCGGCCCCACGCCGCCTGCGATCTGGCCGCCCGGCTCTATGCCGCCGCCGCCCAGGTCCAGGCTCTGTATGTCCAGATTGCCTGGACGCTGGACCAGAGCTTTCCCCAGACGGCCCAGGGGGAGTTTCTGGACTACCACGGGGAGACCCGGAATATCACCCGGGTGGCTGCCACTGCCGCGGAGGGGATCCTCCGCTTCTCTGTGGATCAGGCGGTGAGCCAGCCCCTCAACGTCCCGGCGGGCACCGTGTGCATGACCGCTACCGGGGTGCGGTATGAGACCCTGGAGGATGGAGCTATTGCGCCGGGGGAGCTGTGGGTCGATATAGCGGCCCGGGCGGTGGAGGCCGGGGAGAGCGGCAACGCGGGGACCGACAGAGTGGTGGTGATGGCGGTGGCCCCGGCAGGGGTGGCCCGGTGCACCAATCCCAAGCCCTTTACCGGCGGGGCGGACCGGGAGGACGACGAGGCCCTCCGGGCCAGAATTCTGGACAGCTACCGGCGGCTACCCAACGGGGCCAACGCCGCCTACTACGAACAGGAGGCCATGGGCTTTGCCGGAGTGGCGGCAGCCAAGGCGGTGGGCAGACCACGGGGCATCGGTACCGTGGATGTGTACATTGCCGCCGCCTCCGGCCTTCCGGAAGAGGCGCTGCGCCAGGCGGTGGAGGAGACTCTCCAGAAAAGCCGGGAGATCGCCGTGGATCTTCGGGTCCTGGCCCCCACCCTGTATCCTGTGGCGGTGACCGCAGCGGTGGCGGCGGCGGAGGGCTATACCTTCGCCCAGGCCAAGGCCGACGCTGAGGATGCCCTGGCGGGCTTTTTCGGCGGCCATCTCCTGGGGGAGGCAGTGACTCTGGCGGGATTGGGGCATTTGCTCTACTCCCTTGACAGCGTGGCCAACTACCGCTTCACCGCTCCGGCGGCAGATGTGGCTGCCCTGCCCTCCCGGCTGCCCTCCCTGGGGACGGTGACCATTACGGAGATGGGAGGCTGAGATGGGATACGGCGCATATTTGCAGGAGCTGCTGCGTCCCCTGGGGGTGTATGACCTGCGGGTGGGAAGCCTTAGCGCCAGTGAGCTGGAGGCCATGGGGGCAGGGCTGGACGGCGCGGAGGCGGCGGCGGATCTGGCTCAACGGGAGTGCATCACTGCTACGGCGGAGGAGGAGGGGCTTTCCCGGCGGGAGAGCCTTTTTGTTCACCGGCCCGTTCAGGTCAGTATTCCTCTCCGCCGGGAGGCCATCCATGCCCTTTTGCAGATCAGCAGCGACAGCTTCACCCTGGAGGCCGTCAACCGGGCTATCCAGGGCTGCGGCATCAAGGCGGAGGCCCAGGAGACGGAGCAGTGGGGCCACATCCGGGTGATCTTTCCCAATGTGGCAGGGATTCCCCAGGATTTCGATCAGATCCGGCAGGTGATTCTGGATATCATTCCCTGCCATCTGGAGACGGAGTTCTACTTCCGCTATCTCACCTGGGCGGAGCTGGAGGCCAGGGGTTGGACCTGGGCGGATATTCACCAGGCGGGTTATACCTGGTATACACTGGAATTGGCGGTGTGAGCGCAATGGAAGAGACGACGGCGGTGAAGCTGACGGAGACCGACTCCAGGGCCCGGTCCAATACCCGGCGCATCGAACAGCTGGAGCGGGGACAGGAGATGCTGACCCATATCGCCACCTCTGTGGAGGTGCTGGTCAGCGAGCAGCGCCATCTGCGGGAGGAGCTGGAGAACCTTACAAAAAAGGTGGATGTGCTGGAGCAGAAGCCCGGCCAGCGCTGGGAGACGGTGGTGGACAAGGCGCTGCTGATGGCGGTGGGCGCGCTGGTGGGGTTTGTTCTGGTGCAACTGGGATTGCAGCTATAGGAGCGGTGCATAGAATAGACGGGCGGTATTGCCGCCCAAAACCAAAGAGAGGGGGATCCCTATGCTGAACAGCAGAGACGTGGGTCTTCTGCGGCCGGATGTGGCGGCCAACTGCAGGCTTTGGCTGGATCGGTGCGCCGCTGTCGGGCTGCAGGTGCTGGTGACCAGCACGGTGCGGGACAGCGCATACCAGGCCTGGCTTTATGAGCAGGGCCGCAGCCGGCCCGGAACCATTGTTACCAACAGTCCTACCCCTACCTTTCACTCCGATCAGGCGGGACTGGCCTTTGACTTCTGTAAAAATGTAAAGGGCCAGGAGTATAGCGACCGGGAGTTCTTCCGAAAGGCCGCGGATCTGGCAAAAGAGATGGGCTTCAGCTGGGGCGGAGACTGGAAGAGCTTTCCGGACCTGCCCCATATTCAGTGGGACGAGGGCGGGGTGTGGACCGGGGCCATGATTGTAAAGGGCAATCTGCCCGGTCCCATGCCCCTGTATGAAGAGGAGGAGACCATGACTCAGGAGACCTTCAACCAGATGATGGACGGCTATCTGGCGGACCTCAGGCAGCAGCCGCCCGGCGCCTGGAGCGCCCAGGCCAGAACCTGGGCAGAGCAGTGCGGTCTGCTGCAGGGGGATGAGACGGGAAACATGCAGTATAAAATGTTTCTCACCAGGGAACAGCTGGCAGAAATTCTCTACCGCATGAGCAAGCAGTGAAATGCAGGGACCTCCGGCTTTGCCGGAGGTCCTTTTTGCTGCCGGTTCAGCGGCGGATCCCGCCGTCTCAGGTATGGAGGTCCCCATCTCCACATATACATGGACCATAACGGGATAGGGAGTGTAAAGCCATTGAAGGGAAACATCGAGGAGCGGGCCTGTCAGCTGGCCGCCTACATCGTGGAAAACGGCGCAACCGTCCGTGCCGCCGCCCGGAAGTTCGGGATCAGCAAGTCCACCGTGCACAAGGACATCAGCGAACGCCTGCCGGCCTTCAACAGGACGCTGTACACCCAGGTGAAAGAGGTGCTGGATACCAATAAGGCCCAGCGCCATATCCGCGGCGGCATCGCCACCCGTAAAAAATACCGGGGCGAGGGCGTCCTTTGAGGGAGGAGGAAATTGCAGTGACATGTTCCAACCGCCGCCGCGGCAGCAGCGGCGCCGCCAGCGGTGGAGAGCGGACGCCGGTGAAGCGGTATGTCCACCCCATTTGCCGCCCACCATCCAGCGGCAGCTGCCAGATGCTGGAAGCCATTTTGGGTGCTCTGGAGCGGCAAAACGCCCTTTTGGAGGCACTTTGCCGGTCCCTGGGGGGACAAAGCGGGGACAACTTGTGAACAATTGGAAAACTTAGCAGGGCGGGACGGCTTGACCCTTGCCTCCGGCGGCGGTTTGTGGTATATAAAAGAGTGCATATCCCAACCGCCCCGGGCCGGCGAGCCGCTCCGCCCGGCGGTTGCCCCCTGAAGGAGAGAGACCCATGGCACCACATCGGAGAAAGCGCCGCCGCCGCAGCGGCGCGGAGATTTTGATCCTGGCCGTCTGCATTCTGCTTTTTTGCGGTATGGGCGTAGTCGGCCTGTATCGCTGCTTTGTGCATCCCCCCGAGGTGCCGGATACGGTACAAGGGGAGGAGGAGCAACCGGACCAGACCGGCGAGCAGGGAGAGGAGACGCCCCCACAGCGGCAGCGGCGGGAGAGCTGCTACACCATTCTGGTCTCCGGCAAGGATGACGACAACGGCGGCAGCGATACCAACATCCTGTTGTTCATCGATGCGAAGAACAAGGCGTTCAACGCCGTCAGCATCCCCCGAGACACGTGGATCGACACCGATTGGAACGTCCCCAAGTTCAACGCCTCCTACAACGTGGGCGGTGTCGAGCGGCTGCAGAAGGAGCTGAGCAACCTTTTGGGCATCCCGGTGGACTTCTATGTGTCCGTGGATCTGGGCGGCTTTGTGGAGCTGGTGGATGCCATCGGCGGCGTGTGGTTCGACGTGCCGGTGAACATGAACTATGACGACCCCGTGCAGGATCTCCACATCCACTTTGACAAGGGCTACCAGTATCTGGAGGGAAAGGACGCGGTGAAGGTGGTCCGCTTCCGCCAGAACAACGACGGCACCGGTTATCCCAACGGAGATTTGGGCCGCATTGAGACGCAGCAGGCCTTCCTCACCGCGGTGGCCAAGCAGATGCTGGACAACCTGGGCAGCAACCCGATTCAAGCCGTCAAGGAGTACGCCTCTCTCTTCTACACCTACATTGAAACGGATTTGGAGGTAGGGGAGCTGGCCTGGGTGGGAGAGCAGGCTCTGAACGTGGGCATGGAAGGGATTCAGTTTTACACCCTTCCCGGCGACGGGGCCTGGCTCCAGGGCCTGGGCTTCTATAGCGGCAGCTACTACGTGTTGGACCCGGAGGCCACCCTGGCCCTTGTCAACGAATCCTTCAACCCCTATGACCAGGATCTGACCCTGGAGGATATGGATATCCTGGTTCCCTGACCGCCTGACCATGGGCGGAGGAGGTACAAGCCATGGGAAAACGGCTTTTGACCCTGTTGTTGTGCCTGCTTTTGCTGGGCAGCGCCTGTGTGGAGGCTTCTGTCACCGGCAGTACCGGGAACTTTGTGCCCGTTCGCGTTTACCGGGGGGAGTTTACCGATATCAGCACCGCCAACTGGTACTATGACAACGTCAAAACCCTTTACGAGCTGGGGCTGGCCCAGGGCAGAGATGTCCATACCTTCGCGCCCCGGGGCAGTGTGACAGTGGGAGAGGCGGCGGCCTTCGCGGCCCGGCTTCTGAGCCTGTACGAGCTGGGAGATGCGGAGAGCGGTCCGGCGGCCTTTGACGCCGGCGGCGCCTGGTATGCCCCCTATGTCCGCTATCTGCAAAGCCGGAGTGTCATTGGTCAAGAGTTCGAGGGGCTATATACTGCCGCCGCCACCCGCGCCCAGATGGCCCATATCATCGCCCGGATCCTGCCGGAGAAGGAGTTGCCGGAGATCAATGCCGAGGCGGTATCCGTGGGATACGCTACCCGGAAATATATTCAGGATGTAGACGACTACACGCCCTATCAGCAGGAAATTCTCCAGCTATATAAGTGGGGCATCGTTTCCGGCTCCGATGCGGAGGGAAATTTCCGGCCCGACAGCGCCATCACCCGGGCGGAGTACGCGGCGCTTTTGACCCGGCTGGCGGATCCGGAGCTCCGGGTACAGCTGGACTGGAATGTGTCGGGGGGCGGCGATGTCTCCTCTGTTACTTACCAGAGCCTTGTGAAAGCCGGGACGCTCCGCAAAAGCCACCTGTTGGGGGATACGACGGCCATTGACAGCAACCTCCGGTGGATGCTGGCCGCCGGCCGCAGCACACTGGAGCTGCAGATGGAGCCGGACTGGGTGACCAGGGAGAATGTGAGCCTTTTGATGCAGCAGTACCTCAACCAGATCCGGCAGTACATTGAGCAGGGGTACAACGCCGTCTCCTGCACCTACACCGCGGAAACCGGAGCGGTGACCCTCCGGTTTTACAGCAGCATCTTCTCCGACCAGCTGTTTGCTTCCGCCCGGCGGGAGACCCTCCAGCGGGCTGTGGAGGTCCGCAACCGGCTGTGGCAGGACGGTTCCCTCCGCAGCGGCATGTCGGAATATGAGATGGCCAGGGCCTATTACACCTGGCTGTGCGAGAACTGCGCCTACGACTACCGGGCCGACGACGCCTCCGTATCCCATACGGCCTATAGCGCCTTCTTCATGGGAAGCGCCGTGTGCGACGGCTATGTGGCGGCCTACAATCTCCTTTTGAAGCTGGAGGGGATCTCCTGTTCCACCGTGTCCGTGGGCGACCACATCTGGACCGTGGCGGAGCTGGACGGCAAAACCTATCATATTGACCCCACCTGGGGCGCTCAGGCCGGTACGGTTCAGTACCAGTATTTTGCCATGACAGAGAGTCAGGCCATGGACCGCTTTTCCCTGTGATCCGTGCAGCAGCGCGGCGGGAGTTTTTTCTCCCGCCGCGTTTTTTTGCGCCGTCAGAGGGACATACTATGGCAAACTACGGAGGAAAGCGGGGGCTTTGATGGAAAAACTGAGCAGGGCGCTGGAGGAGAACCGGCGGGAGCTGGACCGGCGGATCGGGGTGGGGCGGAATTTTGACGTGATCGCCCGGGATCTGACCGTGGGGGGGCGGGCAGCCCGCCTCTATGTGCTGGACGGCTATGGAGACGACGGAGTGCTGGAGCGGATTTTGTCTTTCCTCCTCTCGGTGACGCCGGAGCAGATGCGACAGGCGGAGGACGCCGACCAGTTTATCCGCCGTTTTGTCACCTTCGGGGAGGTGTCCTCGGAGGACCGGCTGGAGACCATTCTTACAGGGGTGTTTCTGGGGAAGACCTGCCTTCTGGTGGAAGGCTTTGACCGGTGTGTCCTCATTGACGCCAAAATGTTTCCGGGCCGGGAGGTTCAGGAGCCCACCAACGGCCGGGTGCTCCGGGGCTCCCACGACGGCTTTGTGGAGATTTTGCTGAAAAATACCTCCCTCATCCGCCGCAGGGTTCGGGATGAGCATTTGACCCTGGAGAACCACCAGGTGGGAGGCAGCAGCCGCACCGACGTGGTGCTGGCCTATATGGAGGACCGGGTGGATCGGGAACTCCTGGAGGAGATACGGGGGAAGCTTCAGTCCATCGACGTGAAGTCCGTGGCCATGAGCCAGGAGAGCGTGGCGGAGGCTATGATGCCTCCCCAGTGGTATAACCCCTTTCCCAAGGTGCGCTACACGGAACGGCCCGACGTGGCCACCGCCTGCATCATGGAGGGAAATGTGGTGCTGCTGGTGGACAACTCCTCCTCGGTGATGCTGCTGCCCACCAGCTTTTTCGCCTTTATGGAGGAAGCCAACGACTACTATTTCCCGCCCCTGGTGGGAACCTATTTCCGCTATATCCGTATGGTGGTGTTCCTTATGAGCCTGATCATCACGCCTGTGTGGTATCTTCTGGCCAAAAGTCCCCACAATGTGCCGGATTGGCTCCAGTTCATCACCGTGGAGGAGATGGGACAGGTGCCGCTGCTGGTGCAGCTTCTCCTGGTGGAATTCATCATTGACCTTCTGAAGCTGGCGTCCCTCAATACGCCGGACGTGCTGAGCAACTCCTTCTCCATGATCGGAGCCCTGATTCTGGGGGACTTTGCGGTGCAGGCCCGGTGGCTGGTGCCGGAGGTGCTGGTGTATATGGCCTATGTGTCCATTGCCTCCTTCGCCCAGCCCAGCTTTGAAATGGGCTACGCCTTCAAAATTATGCGGGTGGTGCTGCTGCTGCTCATCGCCCTGCTGGACTGGTGGGGCTTTGCCATCGGCATGGTCCTGTGGCTGGTGCTGCTGCTTACCACCAAGCCCATCGCCGGGCGGGGGTATCTGTACCCGGTCTGGCCCTTTGACAAAAAGGCTTTGAGCCGCCTGCTGGTCCGCCGCCCCATCCACCGGGACAACACCTGAGAGGAGAGCGAAGCGGCGGAGGGGGAGAGGACAGCCGGGCGGCCTTGGAAAAATAAATTGACAAACGGGGCAAAAAACGGTATATACTACCAAGAAGAAGTCAAATGAACGAAAGGAGTCCCCCTATGCCTACCCTTGACCAGATCCGGGCCTGCTTCTCCGGCGACCGATTCGCCACCGAGGCCGCCGGCGTCACCATCGATGTGGCGGAGCCCGGCCATGCCGTCTGCTCCATGCCCATCCGCCCCGTCCACCTCAACGCCAACTCCGTCCCTATGGGGGGCGCCATCTTCACCCTGGCGGACTTCGCCTTTGCTGTGGCCGCCAACGGCCACAGCACCCAGGTCACCGTCACCCAGCAGGTGTCCGTCACGTTTCTCTCCGCATCCCGGGGCAAAACCCTGATCGCCGAGGCCAGGTGCCTGAAGGCCGGGCGGGCCACCTGCCTTTACACCGTGGACGTTACCGACGAGCTGGGGGCTCAGGTAGCCCACCTTACCGTCAATGGTTTTACCTTGCCCTCCAGAGAAAAATCCGAAAAATAATAAAGAAACCCCTCTTGACTTTAGCGCTTAAAAGTGATAGAGTGTACACCGTTGATACCAAACGCCATGACGGAGCCAAGTAGGCCCGGACCGCCCCCTTCAGAGACCTGCCGGTTGGTGCAAGGCAGGAGGGGTCCCGGCGCCCAATACCCTCCCGAGCGGCCCGCTGAACGGGAATTTCTCCAGTAGGCGGCGACGGGTGCGCCCGATAGCGCGCGGGGAGCCTTTTTCCGGGCTCCGTGAGGCCGCCCTTGGCGGTAAATTGAGGTGGTACCACGGGATTTTCTCGTCCTCTGCTTTGGCAGAGGACGATTTTTTTGTATTTTGAAAATGAGAAAAGGAGAGCAGATCATGGTCATTACGGATTTTCTGGAACGAAATGCCCGACTCTACCGGGATGAGATCGCCCTGGTGGAGATCAATCCCTCCGAGGAGCGGGACAGCGCCGTCACCTGGCGGGAGTTCAGCCTCATTGAGCGCAACCGGCCCGACGAGCCCTATCGCCGTGAGATGACCTGGAGTCACTTCGACAAGAAAGCCAACCGCTTTGCCAACCTTCTCCTCAGCCGGGGCATCCAGCGGGGGGCCAAGGTGGGGATTCTGCTGATGAACTGCCTGGAGTGGCTGCCCATCTACTTCGGCATTCTGAAGGCGGGTTGCCTGGCGGTGCCCCTCAACTTCCGCTACTCCAGCGAGGAGATCCGCTACTGTCTGGACCTGGCGGACGTGGAGGTGCTGGTGCTGGGGCCGGAGTTTGTGGACCGGATCGACCCCATTCTGCCGGACCTGGGGCGTGTGAAAATGATGTTCTATGTGGGCAAGCAGGTGCCTCCCTTCGCTGAGAGCTACCAGCGGCTCATGAGCTTCTGCTCCTGGGAGGCCCCTCCGGTCCACCTGGAGCCCAGCGACCACGCCGCCATCTACTTCTCCTCCGGCACCACCGGTTTCCCCAAGGCCATTCTCCACAACCACAAGGCCCTCTTCTCCTCCTGCCTCACCGAGCAGCACCACCACGGACAGACCCGGGACGACGTGTTCCTCTGCATCCCGCCTCTCTACCATACCGGGGCCAAGATGCACTGGTTCGGCTCTCTGGCCAGCGCCAGCAAGGCGGTGCTCCTCCGGGGCGTGTCGCCGGAGTGGATCCTCCGGGCGGTCACCGAGGAGAAGTGCACCATCGTCTGGCTGCTGGTGCCCTGGGCCCAGGACATCCTGGACGCCATCGAGAGCGGCCGGGTGAAGCTCAGCGACTACTACTTAGACCAGTGGCGGCTCATGCATATCGGCGCCCAGCCGGTGCCCCCCAGCCTCATCCACCGCTGGAAAAAGATCTTCCCCCACCACCAGTACGACACCAACTACGGCCTCTCCGAGTCTATCGGTCCCGGCTGCGTCCATCTGGGGGTGGAGAATATCCACAAGGTGGGCGCCATCGGCAAGCCCGGCTATCTGTGGGACGCCCGGGTGGTGGACGAGCACGGAGACGACGTGCCCCAGGGCGAGGTAGGGGAGCTGGCGGTGAAGGGCCCCGGCGTGATGCTCTGCTACTACAAGAACCCTCAGGCCACCGAGGAGATTCTCAAAGGCGACTGGCTCTTCACCGGCGACATGGCCCGGGTGGATGAGGACGGCTTCATCTATCTGGTGGACCGGAAGAAGGACGTGATCATCTCCGGCGGCGAGAATCTCTACCCCGTCCAGATCGAGGACTTCCTGCGCAAAAACGACAAGATCAAGGACGTGGCGGTCATCGGTCTTCCCGACAAGCGCCTGGGTGAGATTGCCGCGGCCATCATTGAGATCAAGGAGGACATGTCCTGCACCGAGGAGGAGATCAACGACTTCTGCAGGGAGCTGCCCCGGTACAAGCGGCCGAGGAAGATCATCTTCGACAAGGTGCCCCGGAATCCCACCGGCAAGATCGAGAAGCCGGTGCTCCGGGAGCGGTATTGCAGCGGCCGCCTGGTGGAGGTCCAGAACAACAGCTGAGTGTCAGTGAGGAGTTAGGAGAGAGGAGATTCAACCCCGCGGGAGGCGTTTTTCCGGGGGGCGGGTTTCCTGCACCCTTGGACCATGAAAAAACGGGGGAAATTCCGATTTTCGGCCGGCTCCTATCTCCTCACTCCTATCTGAACGAAATGAGAGGAAACAAACAATGGGAGATATGGCCATCAAACTTTCTATGCTGGTGGTATTTTTTGCGGTGATGGTGGGCATCGGCCTCTACTGCCGCCGCCACGCAACCGACGTCAACGGCTTTGTTCTGGGCGGCCGGTCCGTAGGCCCCTGGCTCACTGCCTTCGCCTATGGTACCAGCTACTTTTCCGCTGTGGTCTTCGTGGGCTATGCGGGACAGTTTGGGTGGAAGTACGGCATCGCCGCCACCTGGGCGGGCCTGGGGAATGCTTTTTTGGGGTCGCTGCTGGCTTGGGCCGTTCTGGGCCGCCGGACCCGGGTCATGACCCAGCATCTGGACAGCGCCACCATGCCGGAATTTTTTGGTAAGCGCTTTGACAGCCGCTCCCTGAAGCTGATCGCCTCTGTCATCATCTTCATCTTTCTTATCCCCTACACCGCCAGCCTCTACAACGGCCTCAGCCGTCTGTTTGCCATGGCCTTCGACATCGACTACGCCGTCTGCGTGGTGGTGATGGCGGTGCTCACCGGCGTTTACGTCATCGCGGGAGGCTACATGGCTACCGCCATCAACGACTTTATTCAGGGCCTTATCATGCTGGTGGGCATCTGCGCCGTCATCGGCGCAGTGCTGAAGAGTCAGGGAGGCTTCCTGGCCGCTCTGGACGGGCTTGCCCGGGTCTATGACCCCGCCACCTCCGAGACGCCGGGCGTCTTCGCCTCCTTCTTCGGTCCCGACCCGGTAGGGCTTTTGGGTGTGGTGCTTCTCACAAGCCTTGGCACCTGGGGCCTTCCCCAGATGGTCCAGAAGTTCTACGCCATCAAAAGTGAGAAGTCCATCAACACCGGCATGGTGGTTTCCACCGCCTTCGCCGTGGTGGTGGCCGGCGGGTGCTACTTCCTGGGCGGCTTCGGCCGGTTGTTTTCCACCCCAGAGGCGGTGAGCGCCGCCGGGTACGACTCCATCATCCCCACCATGCTCTCCGGCCTGCCCACCATTCTCATCGCCGTGGTGGTGATTCTGGTGCTCTCCGCATCCATGTCCACTCTCAGCTCTCTGGTGCTGGCCTCCAGCTCCACCCTGACCCTGGATTTCATCAAGGGGAACATCATCAAGGAGATGGACGAGAAGCGGCAGGTGCGGTGGATGCGGGCCCTGGTGGTGGTGTTCATCGCCATCAGTGTGGTACTGGCTATCATCCAGTACCGCTCCAGCATCACCTTCATTGCCCAGCTCATGGGCGTCTCCTGGGGCGCCCTGGCCGGGGCCTTCCTGGCTCCCTTCCTCTACGGTCTTTACTGGAAGGGTACCACCAAGGCTGCCTGCGCCGCCAGCTTTCTCTTCTCCACGGTGGTGATGCTCTGCAACATCTTTTTCGGCAGTTTCTTCCCCACTGTGCTCCAGTCCCCCATTAACTGCGGCGCCTTCTGCATGCTGGCGGGCCTTGTCATTGTCCCGGCGGTGAGCCTTGTCAGCCGCGCCCCCGCCGAGGCGCGGATGGAGGAGATTTTCGCCTGCTATGAGCGGACCGTCACCGTCACGGTGAAGGATTCCATCGGCCGCCAGGGGGAGGTCCGCCGCCCCCGGAACAAGAAGCGGAAGCGCTGAGGAGCGAATTTTCCCACAATTTTTCCCGAAAAACCCATTGACTTTAGCGGATAAAAGTGATAGAGTTGATTTCGTTGATACCAAAAACGCGATGACGGAACCAAGTAGGGACCCCATCGCCCCCTTCAGAGAGCTGCCGGACGGTGCGAGGCAGAGAGGGCGTCCTTCCCGAATTCCTTCCTGAGCGGCCTGCCGAACCGGGGCCATCCCCGTTGTAAGCAGCGACGGGGGCGCCCGATATAGCGCCGGGGATATGCTCGTATCCCATGAGGCCGCAAATGCGGTAAACTGAGGTGGTACCACGGGAATTTCTCGTCCTCTGCAAGAATCTTCTTGCAGAGGACTTTTTTATTACCCTGAGAAGTTGAGAAGCAAAACAATAGCCCCGGATCCCTCCCATTGAGGAGAGGGCGGGCGCGAGAAGGAGGATATCTGATGAAAACCCTGATGCTTGGCAACGAGGCCGCCGCCCGGGGCCTCTACGAGGCGGGCTGTGCCTTTGTCTCCAGCTATCCCGGCACTCCCAGTACGGAGATCACCGAGACCATCGCCAAATATCCGGAGGTCTACGCTGAGTGGGCTCCCAACGAGAAGGTGGCCATGGAGAGCGCCTTCGGCGCGTGTCTGGCCGGAAAGCGGAGCTTCTGCGGCATGAAGCATGTAGGTCTCAACGTGGCCGCCGATCCCCTCTTCACCATCTCCTACACCGGCGTCAACGCCGGCATGGTCATTGCCGTGGCTGACGACGCGGGCATGCACAGCTCCCAGAACGAGCAGGACTCCCGCCACTACGCCCGGGCTGCCAAGATGCCCATGCTGGAGCCCGCCGACAGCGGCGAGGCGTTGGAGATGGCCAAGCTGGCCTATGAGATCTCCGAGCAGTTCGACACGGCGGTGCTCCTCAAGATGTGCACCCGCATTGCCCACTCCCAGAGCGTGGTGGAGCCCGGCGAGCGCATCACGCCTCCGGAAAAGCCCTATGAGAAGAATGGGGCCAAGTACATCATGATGCCCGGCAACGCCAAGCGCCGCCACCCGGTGGTGGAGGAGCGGACGAAGGCCCTCATCGCCTACGCTGAGACCTCCCCCCTCAACCGCGTGGAGGAGGGCAGGGACAAGTCCATCGGCATCATCACCTCCTCCACCAGCTATCAGTATGTGAAGGAGGCCCTGGGAGACACCTATCCCGTTTTGAAGCTGGGCATGATCTGGCCTATGCCGGAGAAGAAGATCCTCGACTTCGCCGCCTCCGTGGAGAAGCTGGTGGTGGTGGAGGAGCTGGACGGCTTCATTGAGAACCACTGCAAGGAGCTGGGCCTGCAGGCGGAGGGCAAGAACCTCTTCTCCTGCATCGACGAGCTCAATCAGAACATCGTGGCGGAGAAGCTGGGCAAGGCCCCCGACGTGGGCGTGAAGCTTGACGACGCCATCCCCGCCCGTCCCCCGGTGATGTGCGCCGGATGCCCCCACCGCGGTCTCTTCTACACTCTGAGCAAGCTGAAGCTCACGGTGCTGGGCGACATCGGCTGCTACACCCTGGGCGCGGTGGCCCCCCTGGCCGCTATCGACACCACCATCTGCATGGGCGCCTCCGTCTCCGGCCTCCACGGCTTCAACAAAGCCAGCGGCGGCGAGATGGAAGGCAAGACCGTGGCCGTCATCGGCGACAGTACCTTCATGCACTCCGGCGTCACGGGCCTTATCAACATCGCCTACAACGAGTCCAACTCCACCGTTATCATTCTCGACAACTCCATCACCGGTATGACCGGCCACCAGCAGAACCCCACCACCGGCTACAACCTGAAGGGGGATCCCTGCACCAAGATTGATTTGGAGAGCCTCTGCCGGAGCGTGGGCATCCGGCGGGTCCGGGTGGTGGACCCCTACAACCTGAAGGAGTGCGAGGAGGCTGTGAAGGAGGAGCTGGCGGCGGCGGAGCCCTCCGTCATCATCTCCCGCCGTCCCTGCGCCCTGCTGAAGTACGTCAAGCACAAGGCGCCTCTTACGGCGAACCCCGACAAGTGCGTGGGCTGCAAGAGCTGCATGAGGATCGGCTGCCCCGCCATCTCCATCGTGGACGGCAAGGCCCGGATCGACAACACCCTGTGCGTGGGCTGCGGCGTGTGCCAGCAGCTGTGCAAGTTCGACGCCCTCGAGGCGCTCCAGGCGTAAGGAGGTACGGAAATGGAAACGAAAAACATCATGATCGTCGGCGTGGGAGGCCAGGGCACCCTGTTGGCCAGCAAGCTCCTGGGCCGTCTGCTCCTGGACAAGGGCTACGACGTGAAGGTCTCCGAGGTCCACGGCATGTCCCAGCGGGGCGGCAGCGTGGTCACCTACGTCCGCTTCGGCGACAAGGTCTACTCCCCCATCATCGACAAGGGGGAGGCGGACTTCATCGTCTCCTTCGAGCTGCTGGAGGCCGCCCGGTGGACGGAGTATCTCAAAAAGGGCGGCAAAATCGTCACCAACACCCAGCAGATGAACCCCATGCCCGTCATCACCGGCGCGGCGGCGTATCCCCAGGAGCTGGCGGAGAAGATGGCCGCCGCCGGCATGGACGTGGACGCCTTTGACGCCCTGGCGCTGGCCCAGGAGGCCGGCAGCAGCAAGGCGGTGAACATTGTCCTCATGGGCCGCCTCAGCCGCTACTTCGACATCTCCGAGGAGGAGTGGCACGCCGCCATCGCCAAGAGCGTGCCGGAGAAGTTCCTGGAGATGAACCAGAAGGCCTTCACCCTGGGCCGCCAGGCGTAAGGCATGGGCGGTTTTCTGGCCGTGGGGCTGGGGGGCGGCGTGGGGGCCATGGGCCGCTATGCCCTGAGCCTCCTGCCCTACCAAGGGACCTTTCCTCTTCTGACCTTCCTCACCAACCTTTTGGGCGCGGTACTCATTGGCTTTATCACAGGCCTTGCAGGCCGGGAGCGCCTCAGCAGCGGCTGGACCCTCTTCTGGAAGACCGGCGTCTGCGGCGGCTTCACCACCTTCTCCACCTTTTCTCTGGAGAGCATCACCCTGCTGGAGAAGGGCCGGTATGCCCTGGGTGGGTTGTACATGGTCCTCAGCGTAGGCCTTTGCCTGATCGGAATCCTTCTGGGCCGACGGCTCAGTCAGTTTGCTTTTCCCGTTTAATTTCATTCCATACACAATGAAAGGAACCGTTTTTCATGGAACGCTACTATCAGCCTGAGATCGAATGCGCCAGCCGGGAGCAGATTCTCGCCTGGCAGAATGAGCGCCTTGTCAAGCAGGTGCAGAACGTGTGGGACAATGTCCCCTACTACCGGGCCAAGATGGAGGCCAAGGGCCTCACCCCCGCCGACATCAAGGGCGTGGAGGACCTCCACAAGCTGCCCTTCGTCACCAAGGACGACCTGCGGGAGGCCTATCCCTACGGGCTGGTGGCCCGGCCCCTGAAGGACTGCGTCCGCATCCAGTCCACCTCCGGCACCACCGGCAAGCGGGTGGTGGCCTTCTACACCCAGCACGACATCGACCTCTGGGAGGACTGCTGCGCCCGTGCCATCATGGCCGCCGGCGGCACCAACGAGGACGTCTGCCAGGTGAGCTACGGCTACGGCCTCTTCACCGGCGGTCCCGGCCTCAACGGCGGCAGCCACAAGGTGGGCTGCCTCACCATCCCAACCTCCTCCGGCAACACCGAGCGGCAGATCATGTTCATTCGTGATCTCTCCGCCACCATCCTCTGCTGCACCCCCTCCTATGCCGCCTACATCGGTGAGACCATGAAGGAGATGGGTCTCACCCCCGACCAGATCCCCCTGAAAGCGGGCATCTTCGGTGCGGAGGCCTGGAGCGAGGAGATGCGCCAGGACATTCAGAATACCCTGGGCATCAAGGCCTACGACATCTATGGCCTCACGGAGCTGTCCGGCCCCGGCGTCTCCTTCGAGTGCTCCGAGCAGACCGGTATGCACATCAACGAGGACCACTTCATCGCCGAGATTATCGACCCGGACACCGGGGAGGTGCTGCCTGAGGGCAGCCAGGGCGAGCTGGTGTTTACCTCCATCACCAAGGAGGCCTTCCCCCTGCTGCGCTACCGCACCCGTGACATCTGCGTCCTCAGCCGCAAGCCCTGTTCCTGCGGCCGGACCCATGTGAAGATGTGCAAGCCCAGAGGCCGCAGCGACGATATGCTCATCATCAAGGGCGTCAACGTCTTCCCGTCCCAGATCGAGGCGGTGCTGCTGGAGCAGGGCTACGCCGCCAACTACCAGATCATCGTGGACCGTGTCAACAACACCGACACCCTGGAGGTCCAGGTGGAGATGACGCCGGAGATGTTCTCCGATCAGCTCAGCGCCGTGGCCGACAAGGAGAAGCAGCTGGTGGCCGCTCTGAAGGCCATGCTGGGCATCTACGCAAAGGTCCGTCTGGTGGCCCCCAAGTCCATTCAGCGCAGCGAGGGCAAGGCGGTCCGCGTCATCGACAAGCGGAAGATCTGACTGAGAAGAGAGGAGTTTGCTGCTATGACCATTCAACAAATTTCCGTATTTCTGGAGAACCGGGCGGGACAGCTGGCGGAGATCACCAGCGTGCTGGCCAAGAACAATATCGACCTGCGGGCCATCCACATCGCCGAGACCACGGATTACGGCGTGCTGCGCATCATCGCCGACCGGGCCCAGGACGCGGCCAACGTCCTTCTGAACAACGGCTTCATCCTCTCCATGACCCCTGTGGTGGCCGCCGCGGTGCCTGACCGGCCCGGCGGGCTGGCCCAGCTGCTGGCGGTGCTGGCCCAGGCGGATATGGACATCGAGTACATGTACTCCATGTTCGGCCGGGGCGACGGCCTGGCCTATATGGTGTTCCGGGTGAAGGACGCCGAGCAGCTGGAGGCCATCCTCCGCTCCCACGGGGTGAACCCCGCCGCCGGGGCGGACCTGGGCCTCAACTGAGACCACGACACAAAGAAAGAAGGTTTTCCACATGCAGGAACTGAGCAGAAAGAACAAGCTGTTTACCGATTCCGTCATCCGCCGGATGACCCGGATCGCCATCGCCAACAACGCCATCAACCTGGCCCAGGGCTTCCCCGACTTTGATCCCCCCAAGGAGATGATGGACCGCCTGGAGGAGGTCAGCCATCTGGGCCCCCACCAGTACCCCATCACCATGGGCGCCCCCAACTTCCGCCAGGCCCTGGCCCGCAAGTGCGGCCGCTTCATGGGCCGGACCTTGGACCCGGAGACGGAGATCGTGGTGACCATCGGCTCCACCGAGGCCATGGTGGACACCATCTTTGCCCTCACCAACCCCGGGGACAAGATCATCATGTTCTCCCCCTACTTTGAGAACTACCGTGCCCAGGCCATCTTCGCCGACTGCGAGCCGGTGTTCGTCCCCCTGAACCCCCCGGAGTTCAACTTCGATCCCAACGTCCTGGAGGACGCTTTCAAGCAGGGGGCCAAGGCCATTCTCATCTGCAACCCCTCCAACCCCAGCGGCAAGGTGTTCACCTATGACGAGCTGAAGCTCATCGCCGACCTGTGCGTCAAGTACGACGTGTACGCCATCATGGACGAGGTGTACGAGCACATCATCTACGATGGCCACAAGCACATCTATATGAACAGCCTCCCCGGCATGTGGGAGCGGACGGTGAGCTGCTCCAGCCTCTCCAAGACCTACTCCGTCACCGGCTGGCGCCTGGGCTACGCCATTGCCCCGGAGCCCATCATGGAGCGGATCAAGCAGTACCACGACTTCAACACCGTGGGCGCCCCCTCCCCCCTGATGGAGGCCGCCGTGGTGGGTCTCGACATGCCGGACAGCTACTATGAGGAGTTCGGCGCCCACTATGCCCACATGAAGAAGCTGTTCACCGACGGCCTCAAGCGCATCGGCATCCCCTTCACCGATCCTCAGGGCGCCTACTTCGTCCTGGCCAACATCGGGCCCTATATGAAGAAGGGTCAGAGCGACGTGGAGTTCTGCGAGGAGATGACCAAGAAGGTGGGTGTGGCCTGCGTGCCCGGTACCTCCTTCTTCATGGAGGATGTGAACGACATCGTCCGCGTCCACTTCGCCAAGAAGGATGAGACCCTCATCGAAGCCCTCAACCGCCTGGAGGATATCAAGACCAAGATGGCGTAAGCCGCAAAAAGAGCCTCTGCCGCATTGCTTCGGCAGAGGCTCTTTTCTTGTCATTTGTCGGTGGGAGGATAGCCCTCGGAGTATTTGTGGATGAAGTCCAGCAGCTCTCTCCGGCAGCGGTCCTCCTCCTGGAGATAGCTTTCCCCGTGGAAGGCTCCCTCCACCAGCACCTGCCGCTTTTCCCCTGCGGCGGCGTTGAAGTTCTCCTCCGTCATGCCGGCGGGGACGAAGTCGTCTCCCGTCCCGTGGACGAACAGCACCGGCAGGCGGCTGTGGCCCAGAGCCTGAGCCGCCGTCACCTCCTTCAGATCGTATCCCGCTGCAATCTGGCAGGCCAGATTGATCAGGTGCAGGAAAGGGAAGGCGGGCAGATGATACCACTTGTGAATACAGTGGCGCATCTCGTCCCAGGCGGAGTTGAAGCCGCAGTCGGCAATAATTCCCCGGACGCTGGCGGGCATGGGCAGCTCCGAGGCCATCATCACTGTGGAGGCCCCCATCGAGAGACCCTCCAGGAAGATGGGCAGCCGTCCCCCCAGCTTGGCGTGGAGGAACCAGGCCCACTGCTGGCAGTCGTACCGCTCCAGAATGCCGTAGCCGATGTATTTTCCCTCGCTGCGGCCGTGGGAGCGCTGGTCCACCAGGAGAATACTCACATGGTTGTCGTAAAGCATGGGCAGCACCATGGAGAAGTCAAACTGTCCACGGGAGCGGAAGCCGTGGAACAGGGCCACGCAGGCGGTGGCCTCCGGGGCCTCCAGATAGTCCCCCCGCAGCCGCAGGCCGTCCCGGGAGACGATGGATACCTCCTCCTTGGGCTGGCGGGCATACCACTCCATCCCCGAGCGCATCTCGTCCCTCCGGCCGCACCAGGCGCGGCTGTTGAGCTTGGCCTCCCACTGTGCCTCCGTCTTGTCCCGCCGTAAAATGGCCTTCCGCATCCCGGCGGCAGTCATGGCGCCCATGCCGGCCGCCGCCGCGGCGCCGATTCCCGCCGCGGCCCACAGGCTCTTTTTTACGCTTCCCATGTCCATGTACCTCCTGTCATTTCCAGCATGGCCTCCAGGTCCGCCGGGTCAAATTTCTCCTCCAGCGCCACCAGAGGGTGGTCGCAGCCCAGGGCCTGCAGAAGTCCCATGGCATCCTCATCGGCGCACAACGCCGCCATGCAGCGACAGAGAGCGGCGTGGAAGGCCTCCTCCGCCAGGGGAGCCTGGGCGTCGCTCACCGTCAGCGCCATGTCGTAAAACCGCGCCGTCTCTCCCAGTTGTACCAGGTCCTTGCCGCCGGCGGTTCCGGTGGTCAGCACCACCACGTCCACCTGCCCCGCGGCGGCGGCCAGCACCATTTCGTCGGCGCCCTCCATCTCCACCACGTGGGGAAGATCCGCCAGGGTGCGGCCCTCGTATTCCCGGCTCAGCCACAGATTGAGATAGTCCAGCTCCCTTCCATCCTTCGGTACCGCCCACACCGCCTGGGCCAGCGCCTCAAAGGAGGTTCCGTCCTCCAGGCTCCGGCCGTAATCTGAGGAGGCGGCAAAGATGCCAACCGTCCGCCAGCCCGGGTGGTCCTCCGCAGGCAGTGCCGTCCAGCTGCCGCCGCTGACCTCCAGATCCACCCCGTCCGGGGCGGAGGTCATCAGCACCGGCAGTCCGTCGGCGTACTGGATGTAGGTTTCCATGTTCACCAGGGCCGCGTCCACCGTGCCGCCGGTAAGGGCCTCGCCGGTGGTCCGGGGGGAGGCCCCCAGGGTGATCTGCACCGTGTCAAAGAGATAGCCCTCCTCCGCCAGCAGGGCCTGGAGCTTCTGCCCCAGGGGCTCCAGAGCTGTGAGACTCTCGGGGAAGGCCACCTCCCGGACGCCTCGCAGCTCCAGCAGAAATTGCTCCAGCTCCACCGGCCCCTCCGGCTTTTCCTCTGCCGGACCCGGCGGCGTCACCGGCTGATCCGGCCCCTCCTCATAGGTCCGGGCGCAGCCCGCCAATCCCAGCAGCAGCGTCAGCCCCAGTATCAGAGCCCATAGTTGTTTCATGCTTTCGACCGCCTCCTTTTTCCCTCCTGCACTTCTGCTGCCATCATACACCAATTGCCGTCCCGGCGCAACCCTCCCCCAAAACCCGCCCCCTGTCGGGAGGTTTGTCTTGACTTTTCCCTGAAAGGAGGGTATTCTGTTTTTGCAATGAAGACGCAATGTGGATGAAATGTGTTTGATAGGAGGACAAACGGATGTGTGAGAGGATGATGGACGCCCTGGTGAAGCCTGTGGCCGGGCCGGGGCTGGAGCTGCGGCAGGTACCGGTACCCCATCCGGAGGCGGGGGAGGTGCTGATCCGGGTACACAAGACGGCCATCTGCGGTTCGGACGTGCATATTTACAACTGGGATCCCTGGGCCCGGGAGCATATCAAGCCCCCCATGGTCATCGGCCACGAGTACGTGGGGGAGATCGCGGAGCTGGGGGCCGGCGTCACGGGGCTGCGGATCGGCCAGCGGGTCAGCGGCGAGGGCCACATCACCTGCGGCCGCTGCCGCAACTGCCACAACGGCAACATCCAGTGGTGCAAGAACACCACCAGCGTGGGGGTGGACCGGGACGGGGCCTTTGCCGAATATGTGTGTATCCCCGCCCGGAACGTGATCCGGGTGCCGGAGAGTCTGCCGGAGGACGTGGTGGCCTTTTTCGACGCCTTCGGCAACGCCGCCCACACCGCCCTCATGTGGAATCTGGTGGGGGAGGACGTGCTGATCACCGGGGCGGGGCCCATCGGCATCATCGCCGTGGGCATCTGCAAATACGCCGGGGCCCGGCGGGTGGTGATCACCGACATGAACGAGTACCGCCTGGACCTGGCAAGGAAGATGGGGGCCGACGCGGCGGTGAACGTGGCGGAGGAGGACCTGACCCAGATCATGCACAAGCAGGGACTGGTGGAGGGCTTTGACATCGGCCTGGAGATGAGCGGCAGCGGCGCGGCGCTGGGGCAGATGATCTCCGTCATGCGAAACGGCGGAAAGATCAGCCTTCTCGGCATCGCCAATCAGCCGGTGCCCATGGACATGAACAAGATCATCAGCAAGGGCCTCACCCTCCAGGGGATCTACGGCCGGAAGATGGACAACTGGCACCAGATGTCCTATATGGTTCAGGGCGGTCTGGACGTGTCCCCGGTGATCACCCACCGCTTCCCTTACACCCAATTTGAGGAGGGCTTTGCAGCCATGAACAGCGGCCGGTCCGGCAAGGTGGTGCTGGACTGGACCAAATAAATACGGAACAGGGAGGAGACTACCATGAAGACGGCACTGCAGCAGTATCGGGACGCCCTGGCCCAGATCCGGGCGGAGGGCACCTACAAGGACGAGCGGATCATCACCACCCCCCAGCGCTCCCGCATCGACACCACCGCCGCCCGGAGGGTGGTGAACATGTGCGCCAACAACTATCTTGGACTCTCCGACGATCCCCGGCTCATCGAGGCGGCCAAGCAGAGCTACGACCAGTGGGGCTTCGGCCTCAGCTCCGTCCGCTTCATCTGCGGCACCCAGTCCATCCACAAGGAGCTGGAGGGGAAGCTGGCGGAGTTCCTGGGCATGGAGGACGCCATCCTCTACTCCTCCTGCTTCGACGCCAACGGCGGCCTCTTCGAGACCCTGCTGGGCCCTGAGGACGCGGTGATCTCCGACGAGCTCAACCACGCCTCCATCATCGACGGGGTGCGGCTGTGCAAGGCCAAGCGCTGGCGGTACAAGAACAACAACATGGAGGATCTCCGCCGGTGTCTGGAGGAGGCCAGGGCGGCGGGCTGCAAGGTGAAGCTCATCGCCACCGACGGCGTATTCTCCATGGACGGCTACATCGCCAACCTCCAGGGCATCTGCGACCTGGCCGACGAGTTCGACGCCCTGGTGATGGTGGACGACAGCCACGCGGTGGGCTTCATGGGAGCTCACGGCCGGGGCACCCCGGAGCACTGCGGCGTCATGGGCCGGGTGGACATCCTCACCGGTACCTTCGGCAAGGCCCTGGGCGGGGCCTCCGGCGGCTACACCGCCGCCCGGCAGGAGATCGTGGACCTCCTGCGCCAGAGAAGCCGCCCCTACCTCTTCTCCAACACGGTGGCCCCCGCCATCTGCGCCGCAGCCCTGAAAACCCTGGAGCTTCTCACCGCCTCCACAGAGCTGCGGGACAAGGTCCACGAGAACGCCCGGTATTTCCGCTCGGAGATGGAGAAGCTGGGCTTCGACCTTCTGCCCGGGGAGCATCCCATCGTCCCTGTGATGCTCTATGACCCCAAGACGGCCAACGCCTTTGCCGCCCAGATGCTGGAGAAGGGAGTCTATGTGGTGGGCTTCTGCTACCCGGTGGTGCCCAAGGGCCGGGACCGGGTGCGGACCCAGATTTCCGCCGCCCACACCAGAGAGGATCTGGACTTCGCTGTCCGGTGCTTTGGAGAAGTGAAAAAGGAGATGGGGCTCTGAGCGCAGATTCCGACAAAAAGGGTCTGCTGCAAAATAGGATGTTGAAAAAACAGGCCAAAGAAAAAGTCAGCGAGAACCGCCGCTTTGACGGTTCTCGCTGACTTTTTTCATGCGAAAATTTCCTGTTTTAGTAGGATCGGAGGCGTTTGGCTGGGTGGGGACCATCCGGAAAAAGACGCTTCGCTGTTTTTCCTGGCTTTTTGGGAGCTTCGCAGGCCTTCCAAAGGGGGCTCTGCCCCCTTTACCCCCGCAAGCCTTTTGAAAAAGGCTTGAGCGAAAACTTTCCGTTTTTTCCGTTTGCATTTGGCCTGTAGCAGAATTACTGCCAGTAGGCGGCGGAGCCCTGCGCCTCCAGGCGGTTCCAGTAGCCCCCGCGGTAGAAGAAGTAGGACAGCCCGGTGCCGATGGCCCAACCCACCGGCCAGGCGCACCAGATGCCCACAGACCCGAACTGGGCGGAGAAGAGGAAGGCAAGGACCACCCGGAGAATCAGGTCGGAGAAGGTGGCGATCATGAACCGCCGCATGGCGCCCGCCCCCCGGAGCACCCCGTCGGCAATCAGCTTCACCGACACCAGGAAATAGAAGGGGGACACAATCCGCAGGAACAGCACGCCGGTGTCGATGGCGGCCCCGGTGGGCTCCGGCATGAAGAGGTACACCAGCCACTTCCCCGCCAGCAGGTAGGCGCCCGCCAGGGGGATGCACAGGAGCCACACCATCTGCAGGCCCGCCCGGAAGCCCTGGCCCACCCGCTCCCGCTTGCCGGCCCCTAAGTTCTGGGCCACAAAGTTGGACATGCCGTTGCCCAGGGTGGTGAAGGAGGTGACCACCATGTTGTTGAGCTTGATGGCGGCGGAGTAGCCGGCGATGACGCTGCTGCCGTAACCGTTGATGATGCTCTGCAGGACAATGTTGCCCACGGAGATGAAGCTCTGCTGGAGAATGCTGGGCACCGCCACCACGGCAATCTCCCGCAGGATCTCGCCGGAGAACCAGCGGTGGGCGTTTTGGGCCGGAATGGTCTTCAGCCGCCGCAGCAGGGCCAGCACCGCCAGCACGCAGCTGACCCCCTGGCAGAGGAAGGTGGCCCAGGCCACTCCGTCCACCCCCATGCCAAAGCACTGGACAAATACCACGTCCAGGAAAATGTTGGCCGTGGAGGAGGCCGCCAGGAAGAGGAAGGGCGTCCGGGAATCCCCCATGGCGGAAAAGATGCCCGTGGCGATATTGTAAAAGAAGAGGAAGATCAGGCCGCCGATGTAGATGTTCAGGTACAGCACGCAGTCGGCAAAAATGTCGTCCGGGGTCTGGATGGCCCGCAGCAGCGTGGGCGTCAGCAGAAAGCCCAGCAGCATGAGCACGCCGCAGAGGACCAGGGTGGAGAGGAAGGTGGTGCTCACCGCCGTCTTCATCCGGTCCCAGGATTTGGCCCCGAAGAGCCGGGATACCACCACCGAGCAGCCGATGTTGCATCCGAAGGCAAAGGCCAGAAAGACCAGCGTCACCTCGTAGGCGTTGCCCACCGCCGCCAGGGCGTTCTCTCCCACAAACTTGCCTGCCACCAGGCTGTCGGCAATGTTGTAGAGCTGCTGAAAGATGATGCTGCCGAATAGCGGCAGGGAAAATTTCCACAGGGCTGTTCTGGGGTTGCCCACCGTCAGATCCTTGTTCACCGGAGATCTCCTCCCCTTTGCAATAAAATGGTTTCTTTCTTTCGTCCAAGGAGTATATCACTTGCGGGATATATTGTGAAGTGATATGATAGGATAACAGCCATAATTTTTTGATATAGGAAAGAGGTGGGGAGATTATGGTCAGCTATGACCACTACCGGGTGTTCTGCTGCGCAGCCCGTCACCGCAGCTTCAGCCGGGCGGCCCAGGAGCTGATGACCAGCCAGCCGGCGGTAAGCCGCAGCATTGCGGCCCTGGAGGCGCAGCTGCAGTGCCGGCTGTTTCAGCGCACCGGCCGGGGAATTCTGCTGACGCCGGAGGGGCGGCGGTTGTACGAGGCCGCCGCCGGCGCCTGCCAGACGCTGGAGGAGGCGGAGGGGGTGATGGCCGCCGCCCGGGCCCTGGAGACGGGGGCGGTGCGGATCGGCACCACGGAGCTGGCCATGCGGTACGTGCTGATTGAGGCCATCGGCCGCTTTCAGCGGCAGCACCCCGGGGTGAAGTTCCGGGTCAGCAGCCACAGCGCCGGGGCGGCGCTGGAGAGTTTGCAGGAAGGGGAGGCGGATCTGGCGGTGGTTCCGGCGCCGTTGGAGGGCGCTTCCTCTCTGCAGCGGGAGAGACTGGTGTCGTTTCAGGACGGCTTCATTGCCGGGCGGCCCTATGAGGCCCTGCGGGGCCGGGAGCTGTCTCTACGGGATCTGGGGACATATCCGCTGATCTGCCTGACGCCGGAGACCTCCTCCCGGCAGTTTCTGGAGCAGCTGTGCCGCCGCCACGGCCTGACAGTGTCGGCGGACATGGAGGTCACGTCGGCGGATCTGGTGCTGCCGCTGGTACGGGAGGGGCTGGGGGTGGGCTTTCTGCCTCAGCTGCTGGCCCGGGAGGCGGTGGAGGCGGGGGAGGTGTTCCCCCTGTCCTTGCGGGAGACGGTACCCCGGCGGCAGGTATGTCTGGTGACGGATCCGGCCCGGCCCTCCAGCCGGGCGGCGGAGGGGTTTGTGGCCTTTCTCCGCCGGGAAAACTGGGGCGGCTGAGCCGCCGCACTTTACGGAAAACAGAGGGCGGCCCCCGCCTGAGGCGGGGGCCGCTCTGGCTTTATCCAAGGGTGATGGTATAGCCGATCTGCCACTGCTGGCCGGCGGGGAGGGACACCAGATCCTCCTGACGGGCAAAATCCTCCACCACCCCCTGCCGGGCGGGCATGGTCCGCCAGGGCTCGATGCACACGAAGGGGGCGTCGGTGTGGGGGGGATGCCAAAAGCCCACCAGAGGAAAGTCCCGGCAGTCCACGGTGAGACCGTGGGCGGCGGACCTCAGCTCCACGACGCCGGAGGTACCGGAGAGCACCACGGCCTCATCGTCAAAGAGGGCGTGGGTCAGAGGGAGGCGGCAGCCCTCCTGGAGCGGATAGTCCGCCGTCTCGCCGGTGCGATATCCGTCGGCGGAGAACAGCACCCGGCGGGGGGTGCAGGGGGCGGAAAAGGTGAGGGCATAGTCCTCAAACCGCTCCCCCTCCCCGAGAGGCACCCGGAAGCCGGGGTGGGCGCCCAGGCCGAAGTACATGGTCCGGCTGTCCCGGTTCTCCACGGTGTAGGTTACGGTGAGACTGCTCTCCCGGACGGCGTAGGATACCCGGTAGAGGAAGGCGAAGGGGAACCGGACCCGGGTCTCCGGGCTGTCGGTGAGTGTAAAGGAACAGGCACTGCCGTCCGTCTGTTCCCTCCGAAGCTCCGCACCCCGGACAAAGCCGTGGGTGTCAAGGGAATAGGTCTGCCCCTCCAGGGTATACTGTCCGCCGGTGCAGCGGCCCACATAGGGGAAGAGGTTGGGGGAACGGCGGCCCCACCACCGCTTGTCCCCCTGCCAGAGATACTCCCGGCCCGCCTCGTCCCGCAGGGACTGCAGCTCCCCTCCCGCGGAGGAGATCACGGCGGTCATGCGGCCGGATTGAATGGTGAAGTCCATAGGGCGCTCCTTCCTGGCCCGACAGGCGGGCCGCCACTTTACAGAAACGGCATTTTACAGTATGATATACCAGTATACTCAAATTTTCCACCCAAGGCAAGAGAAGAGGAGCGCCATATGCTGGACAAACTGATCGAGATCATCCTGCCGGAGATCATCTCCGTTCTGGAGCTCATGGGCATCGCCGTGGTGACGGTTTCCGCCCTGAGGGCCTTCTGGCGGTACCTGCGAAGTCTGGTGACCCGCACGCCCTGTGATGTGAAATTCGCCCTGGCCAACGGCCTGGCTCTGAGCCTGGAGTTCAAGATGGCGGCGGAGATTTTGAAGACGGTGCTGGTGCGGGAGCTGCAGGAGCTGCTGGTGCTGGGGGCGGTGATCCTCCTCCGGGCGCTTTTGTCCTTCCTGATCCACTTTGAGATGAAGGACCACGCCGTCCATGCGGCGGGGGAGGCACGGCGATGAGGCGGGGCGCGGCGCTGGCGCTTATCCTGCTCTGCCTGCTGACGGCGGGCTGCGCCGGAGGGCCGAAGCAGTATGAGGTCACCTACTGGGACCTCTTTGACACCGTGACCGTGATCAAGGGCTACGCCGGCAGCCAGGAGGACTTCACCGCCCGGGCCCAGGCCCTCCACGACCAGCTGTGGGAGTATCACCAGCTCTATGACATTTACCACGACTACGAGGGTGTGGTCAACCTGAAAACCGTCAACGACGCCGCCGGTACGGCCCCGGTGAAGGTGGACCGGCGGATCATCGACCTGCTGCTGCTGTGCCGGGAGCTGTACGACCGCAGCGGCGGGGCGGTGAACGCCGCCATGGGCAGCGTGCTGTCCCTGTGGCACGAGGCCCGGGAGGCGGCCCTGGAGGACCCGGAGAATGCGGCGCTTCCCGACGGGGAGGCCTTGGCGGCGGCCATGGACCACATGGACTTTGACGCCGTGGTCATCGACGAGGCGGCCTCCACCGTGTTCCTCACAGACCCGGACCAGCGGCTGGACGTGGGGGCGGTGGCCAAGGGCTATGCCGCCGCCCGGGTGACGGAGGAAGAGGAGGCCCTGATCCTGAATTTGGGGGGCAACGTCTGCGCCGCCGGACCCAAGACCGGAGGGGATCCCTGGGTGGTGGCGGTGCCGGACCCGTCGGGGGGAGAGGCGCTGACGAATCTGTCTCTCACCCGGGGGGCGGTGGTTACCAGCGGGGATTATCAGCGGTACTTCACGGTGGAGGGAGAGAACTATCACCACATTGTGGACCCGGCCACCGGCTGGCCGGCCCGGTACTGGCAGGAGGTGACGGTGCTGTGCGCCGACTCCGGAACAGCCGACGCCTTGTCCACTGCGCTGTTTGTGCTGGACCGGGAGGCGGGGGAATCCCTGCTGGCGGAGTACGGCGCACAGGCGATCTGGCTGGACCGGGAGGGGAACCTCTTCTATAGCACCGGCTTCACCGGAGCGCTATAAGGGAAAAGAAAAAAGAGCCGCTGCGGAATTCTCATTCCGCAGCGGCTCTCGTGCATCAATAGCCGATGGAGTGGTTGTAGGCAACACCCAGGGCGTTGGCGTTTTTGATCAGAATGTGCATGGCCACATAGGGACCGATGCCGCAGAGGAAGGCGCCGACCAGATACCACAGCAGCACAGTGGTACCGTTCTCCTGGAAGTTCATGCCGTACCGGGGGGCGTTGGCCGCCAGCCGGTTGCCCAGGCAGTACATCCAATAGAGGCTATAGAAGCCGCAGGTGATGATGCTCAGGAGAATGAAGGCCAGCAGGCCGCCGGTCTTCTGCCCGTCCTCCCGGCACATGATGTTCACATCCCGGGCCAGACTGTAGATGAAGTACCAGGCGTAGATGCCGCAGGTGATGAGGGAGAGGACGATGTACATCAGGAGGCTCCGGTCCGTCTTCACGGTCTGGGGACCGTAGCCGCCGTTGGGAGCGCCGTAGCCGTTGTTGGGAGCGCCGTAGCCGCCGTTGGGGGCGCCGTAGCCGCCGTTGGGAGCGCCGTAACCGTTGTTGGGGGCAGACTGGGCAGCCTCGGCCCGGGCTGCGGCGCTGGCCGCCTGCTTATCCTGAATATCCTTCAGCCCGCCGCTGATGGAAGAGAAGATGATGGAGAAGCTCCCGGCGGGGTCCTGGGCCAGCTCGGCGGGAGCGGGAGCCTCGCCCATCAGATAGAGAATGCCGTACAGGCCGCCTACCGCCACAATGACGCCCAGCATATAGGGCAGGAGGGCGGTGGGGAAGGAGCGGAAGAAGATCAGCGTCATCAGGATCCGCAGCACATAGAGCACCAGGATCAGCACGCCGCCGGCGGCGGCCCCGAAGAACAGGGCCTTGGTGTTTTCCTTGGTACGCCGCAATCCCATCAGCACCAGCACCAGCGTCATCCACAGCCCGGCCACGGCGGAGACGGCCATGAGGACGGCTGTCAGGAGAGAGTAGAAGTGGAAATAGCCGAAGATGAAGAACAGGCTGCGCAGGCTGCCGATACCGGTGACAAGGCTCCGGATCAGGAAGACGGCCGCGCACACCAGGGCAAAAACTTTCAGAATCATCTCATAGGGAACGCCGCCGGAGGGGGCGGACTGGGGAGCCTGGTACTCCGGCTGGTACTGCTGCTGGTGGGGAGGCTGCTCCGCCTGCTGCTGGCTGGCGCCGCAGTAAGGGCAGAAGCTGGCCCCGTCGATGATTTCTTTCTTGCAGTTGACACAAAACACAGTGGATTCTCCCTTCTTTTTCTGCGAGTTCTACGAGGTCAGTCTTGAAAATACCCGGTACACCATCCCCGTTTCAGGGGCAAAAGTGACCACAGTATCCTCCGGCTGAAGCATGCGGATCCCATAGACGACCAAAAACAACACGCAGGCGGCGCCCACCGTCCACCGGACCAGAGCGCCCGGCAGCCTTCTCCGGAACAACAGCACCAGAGCCACAGGCACGGGGAGCCAGAAGAGCGGATGATAGGCGAAGGCGGAGGACAGATCCAGCCGCAGCAGCGCCAGCCAGGCTCGGGACATGCCGCACCCGGCGCAGGAGATCCCGGTGAGCCATCGGATGGGGCAGGTGATGCCTGCCAGCTCCATCGCGGCGTAGAAGGCGGCGATCAGGAGCAACGCCCGAATGTCATTTTTGCTTATCATGCAGATCACCGCCCCTATTGTAGCACAAAAGTCCCCTGTGTCAACTATGCAGCGGGAAAAGGGTGGGACAGGAAAAGGGAAGATGCGGAGAAGAAAAAGACCGCCGGAAGGGAAACAGATCCCTTCCGGCGGCTCTTTTCAGAAGAGGGAAACAACGCGGGAGAGGCTTATCGAACCTCCACGCCCCGGACCACACCGTTGGCGTCCACGTAGAGGTCGGCGTGATCGGCGTACACCAGAGCGTCTCCCAGGGTCTTGAACCACCGGTCCGCAGTGGCGTTGTAGCACACGACATTTTCACTGACGGTGTAGTTGCGTCCGCCCACCTGTACCAGCGTGTCGCTGCGCCAGGCGGAGACAGGCACGTTGGAGAGTTTATCCAGCACCACATAGGACGTCGCTCTGCTGCCGTCGGAGGAGGGAACGATGCCGCCCCACTGGCCGGTGCTGCTGAAGGAGACGTTCTTGAAGGGGCCGATGGACTGGGCCTCCCCGTCCTTGCCGTACTGCAGCTCGTAGCTATACTCGTACCTGGGATTCTGGCCCTCTTCGCCGCTGGAGATCTCGGAGATGTGGACCCGGATGCGGCCGTAGATATACCGGTCGCCGGTGACATTGTTGAGCACCATGATGTCCACCTTCCCGGCGTAATTCTTCCGGATGTAGTCCACACTGGAGGAAGGAATCACCACCGGAGACAGATCTCCCAGGTCGATTTCCGTCATGGCGCCGGCGCCCACCCGCTCAAAGATCCGGATGTTGCCGGCCAGAGGGGCGTCGCCCACGGTCCGCTTCTCCACGTCGAAGTCCCCCCGGGCGCCCTGACTGATGAGCCGGGACAGGGAGAGACGGTCGTCCCCCACGGTGGACACGGAAGCCAGCTGACCGGTCATGGATTCGTCGGCGGTGGTCTTGCCGGTAACGGTGAGGCCGCAGAACAGCTGCACCGTAGCCTGGCCGCCGCCGGCGCTCTCCACATAGCCTGCGCAGTTGCCCCGGACGGTGTTGGAGGTGCTGACGCCGGCAACCTTGTTGTCCTGGGTAAGAAGGAAGGTCACCGTCTGGCCCGGCTTGCACTGGGAAAGGGTGGCTATGGCGCAGGGCATCACGTCGAAGGGCTCCTCAAAGCAGCCGATCTCCACCCGCAGAGGACTCTCCAGATTGGGATAGGCGTTGGCAAGATAGCCGGTGAGACGGGTATCGCTGACGTAAACGGTGTTGTTGGCGCTGCTATAGGTGGCCACATCATACTGCCGGAGGGCGCCGGAGGTGACCGTCTCGCCATTTTTAAAGATTCGGTAATCGGTGCGGTCGGTGAGCAGGGACAGCTCGGCAGTGCTGCCGTTGCGGGAGATGACCACGGCCTCGTCGGAGGCGGTGTCTCCCACGTAGATGAACTCCGCCTTGCCGGAGGCAGCGGTGTAGATGGTGGCCAGGGTGCCCGCCCGGACAAAGGGCTGCACCGCGCCCCAGGTGGTTTTTTCGTTTTTATAATAGGTAACGGTGTCGGCGTTCACCGTGAAGCGGACGCCGGTGGAGGCGGTGATGCGGTCCACACCGCTGCTGGAGACGGTGATGTCGCTGCTGGAGCCGGAGACGGAGGGCACAAAGGTCAGCACTTTGCCGGCGCTGTCCATCACCAGGGTGCCCTTCCGACCGCTGAGAGCGGCGGAGCCGGTTTTGTTGGCCACGGGCGCCGGTTCAGCGCTGTTGGTGGTCAGCACCGCCGGGGCGCCGGAGGCGGTGGTGGTATCGGCGTTGAGCATCACCACGTCCTCTACCGCCGTCCCAACCTTGCTGAGGAAGGCACCGCCCTCCTTCATGTCGGAGTTGAGAAGGTTCACAAAGAGATGGGCGGCCTGAGCCCGGGTAACGGCGTCGTTTCCGTTGAGCTTCACGCCGTCGGTGAGGCCGATGCGGGCCGCGGCGTCCAGATAGCCCACGGGCCACACGGCGCCCACATCCTCGTCGGTGTAGCCAAGAAGCCGCATGAGAATGGTAACGGCCTGGCCGAAGGTGACCGTGTTATTGGGCTTGAAGGTGCCGTCGGAGTAGCCGGAGATGAACTTGTTCTCTCCCCGGACTGCCAGATTCACATAGCCGGAGGCCCAGTGACTGGACTTCACGTCGGGGAAGATGGTGTAGTTCTCATAAGAGCCCACCCGATCCCCCTGACCCAGCACCTCCACAGCCATTTTGCAGAACTGGGCTCTGGTGAGGGTACCGGTGGGATGGAAGGTGGTGGCGGTGACACCGTCGATGGCCCCCAGCATCCGCAGAACTTCCACGTCCTGAGCGGTCTGGCGGTCGGTGACGTCGGTGAACGGGCTGTCCGCCGCCGTGGCGGGGATCAGTCCCAGGGCCAGCACCAGCGCAAGAGCCAGCGCCGCCCAGCGTGTGACAAATCGCTTCATAAAATCCCTCCTGTGTTCTTTAGTCCGCCCGCAGGGCCACCACCGGCTGGAGGCCGGAGGCCTTGATGGCGGGATACATGCCGAAAATGACGCCCAGCAGCACCGAGAAGAGCACCGCGCCCAGCGTAATGCCCATAGACGGCCAGAGGATCATGCCCCCCAGCAGCAGCTTTCCACCGATGAGGGTGAGGATGGTGCCAAGGGCCACTCCGAAGATGCCGCCGATGCCGCAGATGGTGCCTGCCTCAATGAGAAATTGGGCCACGATACTCTTGCGCTGGGCGCCGATGGCCCGGCGGATGCCGATTTCTCTCGTCCGCTCGGTGACGGTGACCAGCATGATGTTCATGATGCCGATGCCGCCCACCAGCAGGGAGATGCCGGCGATGCCCCCCAGCACCAGACTCATCATGGTGGCCTGCTCGTTCTGGACCTCCTGCCACTGGTTGTCGCTGTAGGTGTAGAAGTAGCCCTTCTGGTTCTGCCAGTCGTTGGGGTCGCCGCAGATGCCGGTGAGGAAGCCCTCGATCATGGCCTTGGCCTGCTTGACGGAGTTGGCGTCCCTGCACTTGACATAGACCTGGGACATGTCCAGATTCTGGCCCAGGTTCCGGGCCGCGGTGTAGGGGAAGAGGATCATGTTGTCCATGGACCAGCCGCTGTTTTCCGCGTCCTTCTCCTTGTAGACGCCGATGACGGTGAAGGGAAGGCCGTTGACCCGCACCTCTTTCCCCACCGGGTCGGTGAAGTCAAAGAAGTTTTGGGCGGCCCTGGCCCCCATGACGCAGACGTTGCTGTAGTTGTCCACGTCAATTTTGCTGAGATCCCGCCCCTTCTCAATCTGGAAGTTGTTGACGACAGAATACTGGTCGCTGCCGAAGTACAGACTGGGACTGTATTCCATACTGTCGCTGTTTTTGTCCTCGTAGATGACGGTGGCGCCCATGTTGCCCGCCGGCGTTGCCCCCAGGACATACTGGTCCAGGTGGAGGCAGTAGTCGTACAGGTCGTCAAAGACGCTGTTGCCGTTGTAGAGGTAGGCATAGACCTCCAGGCGGTTGGTGCCCATTTTCTCGTAGTAGGAGAGGCTTTGCTTGGTCATGCCCATCATCACCGACACAATGGCCATCACCGACGCCACGCCGATGATGATGCCCAGCATGGTGAGGAAGGAGCGGACCTTGCTGCCGCTGATGGATTTGAAGGCCATCTTCATGGCCTGCCCTAATTTCACAGCCAGTCCACCTCCTGTTCCTTATCCTCGATGATCTTGCCGTCGGAGATCCGCACCACCCGGCGGGCGGTGGCGGCGATGGAGTTGTCGTGGGTGATGAGAATAATGGTGCTGCCCTCCTTGTTGAGCTCCTGAAGGAAGTGAAGCACCTCCTTACCGGTGTGGCTGTCCAGAGCGCCGGTGGGCTCGTCAGCCATGATGATGGGGGGCTTGGCGGCAATGGCGCGCGCAATGGCCACCCGCTGCTGCTGGCCGCCGGACATCTCCGACGGGTGGTGCTTCCACCGGTCCGCAACCCCCACCCGCTCCATGGCCTCCAGCACCATCTCCTTGCGGCGGAACACAGAGACATTTTGGTAGATGAGGGGCAGCTCCACATTTTCGTAGGCGGTGAGGTTCTGAATCAGGTTGTAGCTTTGAAAAATGAAGCCCACCTGCTTGTTGCGGATGTGGGAGAGCTGAGCGTCGTCCAGCTCGTCCACGTCCTGACCGTCGATGAGATAGGTGCCCCGGGTGGGCACGTCGAGACAGCCCAGGATATTCATGAGGGTGGATTTGCCGGAGCCGGACTGGCCCACCACCGCCACGAATTCCCCTCGGTCGATGGTGAGACTCACCCCGTCCAGAGCGCGGACCTCCGCCTCCGTCCCCTCGCCGTATATCTTGTATACGTCTTGGATGTCGATCAGCATGGTCTCACCTCATCAATACATCATGTTGGGGTCCTGGGTGGTGTTCTGGAACACCGTGTCATCCACTTCGAGACCTTCCTTAATTTCAATATTGTATTTGTCGGCAATGCCTGTCACCACCGGCACCGGATAGTAGCCCTCGGGAATGCCCAGAGAGGTGCCGTCCACCCCTTCCACCATGTTGTCCGGCTGGGCGTCGGTCTTCAGGAACACCACGCTGATGCTCTCTCCCGTCTCACTGCTGGGATCGGGTACGTACTTGATGCACTGGATGGGCAGCACCATGCAGCCGTCGCTCTCGCTGGCCACCATACTGTAGGTGACGGAGCTGCCGGGCATCAGCGTGTTGCCGGTCTCCGCGGCCATGGAATTGTCCACCGTGATCACCGCCGGATAGAAGGCGGCGCCGTTGACATTCTCCGGGGTGAGACTGATGCTCTCCACCATTCCGAAGTATTCAATTCCCCACTGATTGATGGTGACCGGCATGCCCGCCTTCACATAGGAGATATTCCGCTCGTCTACCTGGGCGGTGACGGTGACGGAGGAGGTGTCGGAGATGCTGATGACGGAGGTGTTGGCCTCAAATTCCTGGCCCGGAGCAATGGTGAGTCCCATGACGGTGCCGGAGATGGGGGCCACAGCGTTGAGGTTTTTCAGGTTGTCCTCCGCCTTCTTCAGATCGTCCTGGGCGGTTTTCAAAGCCTCCTGGGTGTTGTAGAGGGCCAGCTCGTTGTCCGCCCCGTCGATCTCCATGAGCACCTGCCCGGCGGACACATCCAGATAGTCCAGCAGATTGCTGGAGATCACGTCGCCGGAGGCCTTGGTGACAATCTCCTGCACCCGGTTATAACTGAGCTTGGCCTGCTCATAGGGGTAGATTTCCTGGCCGTTGGCGGAGATCTGGGCGGAGGCCGCCATGTCGGCGGTGAGGGCGCCCTTGTTCTCCACGGAGATCACCACCAAAAAGAGCTTGCTGCCCTCGGGGGAGATGCGGCTGACCTTGTGGATCTCCGTGACGGTGCCGGAGACCTGCTCCATCATGGCGGGGATGGATACGGTGGCCGCCTGCCCCACATAGATGTCGTTTTCATAGGCGTAGCTGTAGTACTGCTCCAGCCGGAGGGTCTTGTCGTCCACCAGCTTGGCGATGGTGGTGCCGGAGGAGATGGGATCTCCGCTCTCAAATTTCTGGGTTTCCAGCAGCTTTCCGGCAAATTCCGCCCGGACAGTGAGGCTGTTGGCGGCCTCATAGAGGCTGTCCAGCTCCTTCTGCTTGGCTTCCAATGCGCTGCGGGCGGTCATGACCGCCGACTGGGCGTTGGGGCTCTCCACAGTGAAAAGAGGCGTCCCCTCCTGGACATAGTCCCCCTCCTTCACGTACACATCCAGCACCGTGCCGGCGGTGGTGAGGGTAATGGAGGCGGAGTTCTTGGCCTTGGTGGTACCGGAGCCCTCCACCGTGCTGGTAATGGAGCCCAGCTGCACTACGGCGTCGTTGATCATGACGTTGGTGTTGTCTGTCGTAAGAAACTTGACCATCCCGATGACGACGGCCCCCACAAGGACCAGCGCCACCGCAGCGGTAATGATCCGTTTGCGCAGCTTGGGATTGCGCTTCTTCTTCGGCTTGGGGGACGGGGCGGTCTGCTCCGTTACCTTCTCCTCCGCGGCGGGGGTGACTGTTGTGTTCATGCCTTTTCCTTCCTTTCCCGGAATACTGAAATGCAGCTGATCGGTGTACTGTATGAGTGATAGTAATACAGTTGGACGGCCTTGTCAAGAACAAAAGGGTGACAAAATGCCCGCGTACCCTCACTCTTTATAATAAGACGAGAGAAAGGGGAAAAAGTTCCATTTCAGCTCCATCATATTTTTTTTCAGGGGCCAGGACAATTCCGTCTGTTTGTACAAAATCTCAAAAAATTTTTTTACGCGGATTCCGCTTCTCCACCTTGCAAAAATCGGGGATTTGAGGTATAGTGTATCTAGTTAAAATTATGTCAATAACTGGATTGGAGCGGTTTCTATGGAACATACCCATGAGCATACCCACACTCACACCCACGACGGGGTGGAGCACACCCATACCCACACCCATCCCCATGACCACGAGGGCCACGAGCACACCCACGACCACGCTCACGGCGCCGTGAACGGGGAGGAGAAGACCGCGGCGGTGCTGCGGTATATGCTGGACCACAACGTCCACCACTGCGCAGAGCTGAAGGAGCTGGCTCAGGGGCTCAGCGGCGAGGCGCAGCACCAGCTGCTGCACGCGGTGGAGGCCTTTGAAGAGGCCAACAGCCATTTGGCCAAGGCCATCGAGGCCTTGTAAGAAAAGGAGCGCGAGCGACCATGTGTCTTTCTACCGTATATCGGGGCAGTCAGAGCGAGGAGAACATCTGCTGCAAATTTGTGGCGAAAATTGAAGTGGACGGCGACAAGCTGACCTTTACCGACGTGTTGGGGGAGGAGTTGACTGTGGAGGGGAAGCTCCTCTCCGCCGATCTCACCGCCGGCGTGGTGGTCATCGCCGCTGCCTGAGGGGGGCGGCGTATGGCCCGGTATGAACTCTGCTGCGAGATCTTCAACCAGTGCAGCAACAACCAGATGCGGGACGTGGACTTTCGGGAGGTAGAGGTGGAGGACACCGACGCCTTCATCCGGTCCACGGAGCCCAAGGCCCTTGTGGAGAAGGAGGTTTTCTCCGACGGCACGGTGATCTACCACACCGATACCGCCGGTCTCCGCAAGCGCTATTCCTTCACGCCTCTGTAACGGGGCATTTTTCCTGCAAGCACAAGCAAATTACCTGTTGCTTTCAATTACACAACGAGAACGTGAAAATGGAGGTCAAGCATCATGAGAGTATCCGAGATTTTTGAGGAGAGAGCCGCTTTTTCCTTTGAGGTTTTCCCCCCGAAGACCGACGTCGGCATGGAGAAACTGTGCGGTGAGGGCGGCGTGCTGGAGCAGCTGTACACCCTGAACCCCGACTACATCTCCTGCACCTACGGCGCCGGCGGTACCAATGTGGGCAAGAACCTGGAGGTTCTGGACAAGATCCAGAAGGACGGCAAGTGCACCCCCGTCACCCACTTCACCTGCATCGGCAATACCAAGGAGGGCATCCGCGAGCAGCTGCAGAACTACCTCGATCACGGCATCAACCACATGCTGGCCCTGCGGGGCGATCTGCCCTTCGGCTGGACCGGCACCGGCGGCGACCTCCATTACGCCACGGAGCTGGTAAAGTTTGTCCGTCAGGAGTTCGGCGACAAGTTCTGCATCGCCGTGGCCGGCTCTCCTGAGGGCCACATTGCCTGCCGCAGCCTGGAGGCCGACATCTCCTTCCTCAAGCAGAAGCAGGACAACGGCGCCGACTACATCATGACCCAGCTGTGCTGGGATATGGACCAGTTCAAGTACTGGCTGGACGCCATCCGGGCCGCCGGCATCTGGATGCCCGTGGACGTGGGCATCATGCCCATCCTGGATCAGGCCGCCACCATCAATATGGCCCTCAGCCGCAACGGCTGCGTCATGCCCCGGAAGCTGTGCGAGATCATCTCCAAGCACTGGATCTTCCCCAACCCCTTCGACAAGGAGCCCTTTGACGCCGCCGCCGCCCAGAAGAAGGCGGACTTCAAGGAGGCCGGCATCGAGTACACCATCAACCAGATCGACGAGTACCGCGCCTGCGGCATCGACGGCATCCACCTCTATGCCCTGAACAAGTACGACGACGTGGCCCGGATCGTCAAGGAGTCCGGCATCATCGATCTCATCTGACCAACGCCCTCCCGCCAAGGGAGGAAACCCATCGTAAGGAGCGCGCATTTTATGACACAGACCATCGCATTCGCCGGGAAGGGCGGTGTGGGCAAGACCACCATCTGCGGCCTTCTCATCCAGTACCTCTGCCGCAAGGGCAAGGGGGCCGTCCTGGCCGTGGACGCCGACGCCAACAGCAACCTCAACGAGGTGCTGGGGGTGGAGGTGGAGATGACCCTGGGGGACATCCGGGAGAACATCGCCCGGGCCGACATGGCGGACCCCAGTCCCATTCCCGCCAACATGACCAAGGCCGACTACGCCGAGATCATGTTCAATAATGCCCTCATGGAGGGGGACGACTTTGACATGCTGGTCATGGGCCGCACCCAGGGCAAGGGCTGCTATTGCTATGTCAACGGCATCCTCAGCGCCCAGGTGGACAAATACGCCAAGAACTACCGCTATGTGGTGGTGGACAACGAGGCGGGCCTGGAGCACATCAGCCGGGGCATTCTGCCCAAGGTGGATACCATCCTCCTGGTCAGCGACTGCTCCCGCCGGGGCATTCAGGCGGTGGGCCGCATCGCTGAGATGATCCGGGAGCTGAATCTCGGGGTCAAGGACGTGAAGCTCATTGTCAACCGGGCCCCGGGCGGTGCGCTCAACGACGGTGTGAAGGAGGAGATCGCCAAGTACGGTCTCGACCTTCTGGGCGTCGTTCCCCAGGACGACGCCGTCTATCAGTACGACGCCGAGGGCAAGCCCAGCGTGACCGTGCCCGAGTCGTCCCCCATCAAGGAAGCAGTGCACAAGCTGTTTGATCAGCTGTCTCTGTAACCGATTCTATTTGTATTCCTTTGGTTTCACATATCAAAAAAGACTGAAGTTTGAAGGGAGTAACCACTATGCCGTTTGCAAAGAAGCCCCAGGTTTTCAGCGCGTCCATCAACGAGCTGACGCTGGGCACTGGCGACAAGGCCATCACCCTGGGCGGTCAAAACGTGTACAACCTCTACACCTTTGACGCCCCCATCGCAAACCGCCCCAAGATCGGAATCGACGTCTCCGACGACCCCCAGCAGCCCTCCGCCGGGCTGGCCGCCTTCTATGAGGGCTGCGCCACGCTGGCCGACCGGGCCAAGAAGGCCGCCTCTCTGGAGGACGTGGACTTCGTGTGCATCCGCTTTGATCTGGCCGACCCCAACGGCGCGGACAAGTCCATTGAGGACTGCGTGGCGGACGCCAAGGCCGTGGCTGAGGTGGTGGACAAGCCCATCGTGGTTGCCGGCTGCAAGAACACCAGCAAGGACACCGAGCTGTTCGGCAAGGTCTCCGAGGCTCTCCAGGGCAAGAACATCCTGGTCCTGAGCGCCCGTGAGGAGGACTACAAGGGCGTGGCCGCCTCCGCCGTGATGGCCTATGGCCAGAAGGTGGGCGCCGAGTCCGCCGTGGACATCAACCTGGCCAAGCAGCTGAACGTGCTCATCACCCAGATGGGCGTGGACGGCAAGAACATTGCCATGAACGTTGGCTCCGCCGCCGCCGGATACGGCTTTGAGTACGTGGTCTCCACCCTGGAGCGCGTGAAGGCCGCCGCCCTCAGCCAGAACGACAACACCCTGCAGATGCCCATCATCACCCCTGTGGGCAGCGAGACCTGGGCTGTGAAGGAAGCTACCGCTCCCGAGTCCGACGTGCCCGAGTGGGGCGATCAGGACGAGCGCGGCGTCGACATGGAAGTCGAGACCGCCGCCGCCTGCCTGGCCTACGGCAGCGATGCTGTCATTCTCAAGCATCCGGATTCTATTAAGACCATCGCGCAGCTGGTTGCTGCTTTGATGTAAGGAGGGCGTTCAACATGGCACTGAAAGGTCTTGACATTTTTAAGCTGACCCCGAAAACCAACTGCAAGGACTGCGGGAACCCCACCTGCATGGCGTTTGCCATGAAGGTGGCCCAGGGCGCCCTCCCCATTGAGAAGTGCCCCCACATGTCTCCTGAGGCCCTGGCCTCTCTGAGCGAGGCCACCGCGCCCCCGATGAAGAGCTACAAGGTGGGCGAGCTGGCTCTGGGCGGCGAGACTGTTCTGAGCCGTCACGAGAAGACCCTGGTCTCCAAGACCCTGTACGCCGTCGCCGTCTGCGACTGCATGGACGAGGCCAAGCAGGACGCCGTCATCGCCTCCATCCCCAAGGTGGATTATGAGCGCATCAGCGAGCGGATGTACGTGGAGATGGTCTCCGTCAACCACAGCGCCGACAAGAGCGCCGACGACTATGTGGCCCTCATCAACAAGGTGAAGGGTCTGGGCCGTCCCCTGATCCTGGGCTGCACCGACGTGGCCGTGGCCAAGGCCGCCGTGGCCGCCGCCGCCGGCTGCGACTTCATCCTCAACGGCGCCGACGAGAGCAACTACGCCGACATGAGCGCCATTGCCAAGGAGGCCAAGGTGCTGCTGGGCGTCCGCGCCGCCTCCATTGAGGCCCTCCACGAGACCGTGGAGAAGCTGGAGGCCGCCGGCAACAAGGACCTGATCCTGGATGTGGGCACCGCCTCCATCAAGGACGCCTATGCCAACGCCGTGCAGATCCGCCGGGCCGCTCTGAAGGACGGCGACCGCACCTTCGGCTATCCCTCCATCGTCAACGTGGCTGCCATCGCCAATGGCGACGCCCACATGGAGGCCGCCCTGCTGAGCCTGTTCACCTGCAAGTACGGCTCCATCGTGGTCTGCTCCGAGATGACCTACGCCAAGGCCCTGCCCCTCTACGGCCTGCGCCAGAACATCTTCACCGATCCCCAGAAGCCCATGAAGGTGGCCCCCGGCATCTATCCCATCAACGGCGCCGACGAGAACAGCCCCTGCTGCCTGACCGTGGACTTCGCCCTGACCTACTTCCTGGTGTCCGGCGAGCTGGAGCGCTCCAAGTGCCCCGTGAACCTGCTGATCTCCGACGCTTCCGGTATGTCCGTGCTGACCGCCTGGGCCGCCGGCAAGTTCTCCAGCTCCTCCGTGAAGAAGTTCATGGACGAGTTCGACATCGCCAACAAGATCAAGAGCCGTGCGCTGATCATCCCCGGCAAGGTGGCCGTGATGAAGGGCGAGATCCAGGACAAGCTGCCTGAGTGGGATGTCATCGTTGCCCCCAACGAGGCCGTCCAGCTGGTGAAGTACATGAAGGACGAGGAGTGGAAGAAGAGCCTGACCGGCAAGACCGCCGCTGCCGGTACTGCCGCTGCTGCTCCCGCTGCCGAGGCTGCTCCCGCCCCCAAGAAGGTCATTCCCGCGCCTCCCATTGTGGTCACCGGCCCCTACAAGCTGGAGGACAAGGAGGTCAAGTACGGCGGCCACGATCCCGCCAGCAAGAAGTTCGTCACCATCGGCGAGCGGATCCACTGCATCTCCCCGGCCATCCGGAAGGCCATGGAGAGCTACGACGAGGGCCCCATCCTGAAGCGTGCCGCCGAGCAGATCGCCGCCGGTGCTACTTACCTGGATGTCAACATCGGGCCTGCTGAGTCCAACGGTCCCGAGCTGATGCAGTGGGCTGTGCAGCTGCTGCAGCAGAACTTCAACAACGTGCCTCTGGCCCTCGATACCGCCAACAAGGCCGCCATCGAGGCCGGTATCAAGGTGTACAACCGCACCAACGGCAAGCCCATCGTCAACTCCGCTGACGCCGGCAGCCGTATCGACAACATCAACCTGGCTGCTGCCAACGACGCCATCGTCATCGCCCTGTGCTCTGCCGATGGTATCGCCAAGGACAACGAGGAGCGCATGATGCACTGCCACAACATGCTGGAGCGCGGCCTCGCCCTGGGCATGGAGTCCGACGACCTGTGGTTCGACCCCCTGTTCCTGGTGGTCAAGGGCATGCAGGACAAGCAGATGGACGTGCTGAACGCCATCAAGGCCTTCTCCGACGAGGGCCTGAAGAGCACCGGCGGCCTCAGCAACAACTCCAACGGTATGCCCAAGCACATCCGTCCCATCATGGACAGCGCTCTGGTTGCCATGTGCATGATGCAGGGCCTCACCTCCGCCATCGTGAACCCCTGCGACCTGCGCCTGATGGAGACCATCAAGAGCTGCGACGTCTTCAAGAATCACACCCTGTACGCCGACTCCTACCTGGAGATCTGATGGTACACAACGAAAAAGGGACCGCCGAGAGGCGGTCCCTTTTTGCTGTGCCGGTCCGGTGGGGGCGCTGACGGCGGCCTTGCCGGTTTTGCCGGTACCCGACGGTGTACTGTAAGGTGTTATGCCTCCGGCGGCCGACTTTTCTCGCGGAAGAAAAGTCGGCAAAAGTCCGCTTAGAACCAAGGTTCTAAGAACTCCTTTTGGCCTATTTGGGGAAGTCTGTACCGTTTATTTCGGTAAATCGTGCGGCTGACGGGTGCAAGGGGGTGACAGATTCCCCTGTTTTCGCGCTTCAGCGCGCTGCATTGGTGGTCGTTGGGGCCGATGCGTCTACCGCTTTCCAAAACTTGAGAGTCAGAGAGGCATTTGATCGGTGGCTTTGTGCGGGTGACGCCGATTTGGGTCATCTTCTGCTCCTGCGCCACGCTTCGCGCTGATGCGGCTCCTTTTTTAGCCTTCCCCCCTTGGGGGAAGGTGGCGCGAAGCGCCGGATGAGGGGAACCCAATGGCAGAGACTTCCCTCTGCCGATCCCCACACCGTGCGGTCCCTCATCCGCCTCCTTCGGAGGCACCTTCCCCCAGCGGGGGAAGGCTTTTGTCCGGAGCAGAAGATGACCCAAACAGGCGTCACTCGTACCAGACCGACACCAAAAGCCTCCCAGACTTTTAAATTTTGGAAAGCAGCAGACGGACCAGCCCCAACAGCCACCAGAGGAGCGCGCTGAAGCGCGGAAACAGGGGAACTCCGACCCCCTTGCAGGGTCAGCCGCACGATTTACCGAAATAAACGGGACAGATTTCCCATAATAGGAGCAAGGGAGTCCTTAGAACCGTAGGTTCTAAGCTGATTTTTGCCTACTTTTGTTCAGCGACAAAAGTAGGCCGCCGGAGGCAGAACATCAGACGAAACTCCGTCGGGTAACGACAAAAAAGAAGCGCCTCCGTCAGAGGGCAGAAAGTGCCGACACGGTGGGGAAGCCCTCTCCCGGGGGATTCCTACACAATGCCTATCCCCTGGGAGGGGATGGAAAATTTTCTGTAAATAAAGCCGGAAAAGGCTATACAAGCCCGGCGGGATTTGGTATATTAGAACCAATGGATCGTGCCCGGAATGGGCGCAGTTTTTTGAGGAGGTTGTATTTCATGAGCGCGTTGACTGATCTGATCTACGCTGGTTCCAATGCTGTCGCCGGCCTGACGGAAGGCGCGGTGAACGACGCCATTGCCAAGCACGGCGCCGACACCCCTGTGGCTTTCCCGGATACCGCCTATTTCTTCCCCACCATCTACGCCGCCACCGGCGTCAAGGTAAAGACTCTGGGCGACCTGCCCGCCTGCGTGGGCGTCCTCAAGAGCCTCATTACTAATCAGGACGACATCGGCCAGGCCCTGAACGCCGGCCTTGCCACCGCCGTGGGTGCTGAGATCATTGAGGGCCTCAAGTATATCGGCGGCGGCGACCCCTACGCCGAGGACTCCGGCATCGGCTTTGTCCCCGATCCCATTATCCGTTCCCTGGGCGTGCCCCTGGTCACCGGAGATATCCCCGGTGTGGCCGTGGTCATCGGCAAGGCCGACAACGCCGCCGACGTGGCCAAGGTGGTGAAGGACTACCAGTCCAAGGGCATTCTGACCTTCCTCATCGGCGACTGCATCGAGCAGGCCGCGGCTGAGGGCGTGAAGATGGGCCTGGAGCTCCGTGTGGTGCCTCTCGGCCACGACGTCACCTCCGTCATCCACGTGGTCACCGTGGCCATCCGGGCGGCCCTCATCTTCGGCAACGTCCAGCCCGGCGACCTGGGCGCCCTCCTCACCTACACCAAGGACCGCGTCCCCGCCTTTGTCAACACCTTCGGTCCCCTCAACGAGGTGGTGGTCTCCGCCGGCGCCGGCGCCATCGCCCTGGGCTTCCCCGTGGTGGTGGACCAGAACATCGGCGACCTGCAGGTCCCCGGCGCTCTGGAGTATGAGGGCAACTACGACGAGACTGTCAAGCGCTCCCTGGGCCTGCGGAACATCCACATCAAGGTCAAGGAGCTGCCCATCCCCGTGGCCTTCGCCGCCGCCTTCGAGGGCGAGATTATCCGCAAGAACGACATGCAGGTGGAGTTCTGGTCCAGCAAGAACGTGACCTGTGAGCTGGTGACCATGCGGGACGCCGCCCAGGTGGACGACCACAAGATTACCGTGGTGGGCCCCGACATCGACAGCGGCGAGACGGAGTACCCCATCGCTACCTATATTGAGGTCTACGGCGCCAAGATGCAGAAGGACTTCGAGAGCGTCATCGAACGGAAGATCCACGCCTGGTTCAACTACATGGAGGGCGTGATGCACACCGGCCAGCGCAACCAGATCCGCATCCGGATCTCCAAGGACGCCTTTGAGAAGGGGCTGCGGATGCACCACTTCGGCGAGGTCCTCTACTATATGATCATGGACGAGTTCTCCGCCGTGGTGGACAAGTGCCAGATCACTCTGGTCACCGATCCCACCGAGGCCAAGCGGATTTTGGACGAGGAGGCCACTCCCGCCTACAACGCCCGGGACGACCGCCTTGCCTCCATGACCGACGAGAGTGTGGACCAGTTCTACACCTGCACCCTCTGCCAGTCCTTCGCCCCCAGCCACTGCTGCGTGGTCACCCCGGAGCGTCTGGGCCTGTGCGGCGCGGTGAGCTGGCTGGACGCCAAGGCCACCAAGGAGCTCAACGACGCTGGTCCCTGCCAGCCCATCAGCAAGGAGGGCTGCACCGATCCCGTCAAGGGCTACTACCCCGACGTGGACCGTATGGTCCACGAGGCCTCCCACGGTGCCCTGGAGCACGTGAGCCTCTACTCCATCATGGAGGATCCCATGACCTCCTGCGGCTGCTTCGAGTGCATCTGCGGCATCGAGCCCATGAGCAACGGCGTCATCATTGTCAACCGTGAGTACAAGGGCATGACCCCCACCGGCATGACCTTCGGCGAGCTGGCCTCCATGACCGGCGGCGGCGTCCAGACCCCCGGCTTCATGGGCCATGGCCGCCACTTCATCGCCTCCAAGAAGTTTGCCGCCGCTGAGGGCGGCGTGGCCCGGATCGTGTGGATGCCCAAGGAGCTGAAGGACGACGTGGCCCCCCGGCTGAACAAGACCGCAAAAGAGATGCTGGGTATCGACAACTTCACCGATATGATCGGCGACGAGACCATCGCCGAGGACGCCGAGACCCTGCTGAACTTCCTCACTGAGAAGGGCCACCCCGCCCTTTCCATGGAGCCGCTGATGTAAGAGGTTCCTCCGTTGATATCACAAGCGCCCGGCCCCTTCAGGGGCCGGGCGCTTTCCGCACGGGGGACCCGAGGAGAGCCTGTTTTACAGAATTTTACACAGAATTTACACTGTATAGAACTTTTTGACAAAAACGGAGGAGAAAAGCTGCGGGGAAATCGTGAACCCCGCGGCACTTTCCGCCTTGTCTCCTGGGGGAGGTCATGGTACAATAAAAGTGTCAGAACAAACCGAATATATGAATTGTGGAAAGGCAGTTTCGATATGAGTACGAAGAGACGGCTCCTCATGACCCTGATCTTCCTTTTGAGCCTGGCCCCCATGGCCCTGTCCCAGTTTGTCCATGGGGAATACGACCTCCCCGGCTTTCTGGTTCTCACCACTCCGGTGGGCTTTTTCGCATGCCTTTTTGTGCTGCTGGGCCTGTGGTGCCCCTTCTCCTCTTCCAGAACCAATCGGATTCTCTGTATCTTGGGGCTTCCCGGTATGGTGGCGGCGGAGTTGTATACCTGTCTCACCTGGTACGCACCTGCCGTCCTCAGTCTCCGCCGGAGTCTTGCCCTGGTGTCCCCTGCCTTCTTTTTAGGGCTGGCCGCCTCTGTTGCGGCGGTGCTGTTGTATCTGTTGCTGCGCCGGGGCGCCGCCGGGGGCGATCCTGCGCCTCTTCCTTGACAAAGATTCTCACCCCATATATACTATGGAGTGAGAATTTTTTTGTTTTTTCCCCAGGGACCTACAAAGCCTCGGAGAAAGGAATGACTGTATGTTTACCATCACTTTCCGTCTGACCGGCAGCGAACCGGTGACGATTTCCGCCACCCCGGAGGAGAACCTTTTAGACGTAGCCCGCAAGGCAAATGTGGCCATTGACGCGCCCTGTTCCGGCAACGGCGCCTGCGGAAAATGCCGGGTCCGCCTGGTGAAGGGCCTGCTGGATTCCCCCATCAACCGCCACCTCACCACGGAGGAGTATGAGGCGGGCTGGCGGCTGGCCTGCTGCTCCAAGGTGGCTGGCGACGCCGTTATTGAGGTACCCGACATCGCCTCCGCCTACCGCAGCCGCATGAAGATGGCGGACCTGGAGTCCCCCGAGGAGATCGCCATTTTTGAAAACCTCCGCAAGCAACTGGTGGAGGCCGGCTTTACCTTTCAGAGCGACCTGGAGTTTTTGGAGGTCAACCTCACCGAGCCCACTACCGACGACACCATGCCCGATAATGAGCGGCTGATCCGGGCAGTGGAGGAGGCTACCGGCGTACCCTACGACAGCGTGGTGCTGCCCTACTCTGTGCTGAAGGACCTGTGCTGGGTGCTGCGGGAGAGCGAGTGGAAGGTGAAGTGTGTCATCTCCCGGGATTTTGAGCGCATCCAGATCCGAGACGTGCTGCCCCAGTCCAACCACGACCCCATGGTGGGCTTCGCTTTGGACGTGGGCACCACCACCCTGGCGGGCCTGCTGGTGGATCTCCAAACCGGGAAAATTCTGGCCAAGGCCAGCTGCGGCAACGGCCAGATCCGCTATGGCGCCGACGTGATCAACCGTATCATCGAGTCGGAGAAGCTGGGAGGGCGCAAGCGTCTTCAGGACGCGGTCATCAAGGAGTCCATCATCCCCATGCTGGCCCAGATGTATCAGACCGCCCACATCAACCCACGCCGGATCTACCGCATGGTACTGGCGGGCAATACGACCATGAACCACCTGGCTCTGGGCCTTTACTGCGATCCCATCCGCATGGAGCCCTTTGTCCCCAGCTTTTTCCGCACCCGGTACATCTTTGTCCGGGATATCGGGCTGAAGATGAACCCCCTGGCGGAGCTGGTGGTGGCGCCCAACATTGGCAGCTACGTGGGCGGCGATATCACCGCCGGTACGCTGGTGAGCATGATCTGGAACAGCCCGGAGCTGAGTCTCTTCATCGACCTTGGCACCAACGGCGAATTGGTGTTCGGCAACAATGAGTTCCTGATGTCCTGCGCCTGCAGCGCCGGTCCCGCCTTTGAGGGCGGCGACATCAGCTGCGGCATGCGGGCCACCGACGGAGCCATCGAGGCCTGTACCATTGACAAGGACACCATGGAGCCCACCCTCACCGTCATCGGCGGCGTGGCGCCTGTAGGCATCTGCGGCAGCGGTATCATCGACCTCATTGCCGAGCTCTTCCGTTGCGGCATCATCAACGGTAAGGGCAAGATTGTCCGGGAGGGTCCCCGGATCGTCCGGGACAAGCACGGCATGGGCAGCTACATCCTGGCCTTCCAGAAGGACACCGGCGGGGTGAAGGATGTGTCCATCAACGAGGTGGACATCGACAACTTCATCCGGGCCAAGGGGGCCATCTTCTCCGCCACCACCACTATGCTCTCCTCCCTGGGCTTCGATCCCTCGGTGATCGAGCGGGTATATGTGGCCGGCGGCATCGGCAGCGGGATCAATATGAAAAACGCCGTCACCATCGGTATGTTCCCCGACATTCCCCTGGACCACTTCCACTACATCGGCAACTCCTCCCAGGCCGGAGCCTACGCCATGCTTATGAGCACCGAGGCCCGGACCAAGGTCTTTGATCTGGCCCGCTCCATGACCTATCTGGAGCTGAGTAACGAGCCCAGGTATATGGATGAGTTTGTGGCCGCCTGCTTCCTGCCCCACACAGACGCCTCCCTCTTCCCCAGTGTGCAGCAGGAGTGAATCCGGAGCATGGTATAGCGGGGACGGCGGACCGCCGCCCCCGCTTTTTCCCTGCTTGGAGAAAAATTTTGAAAATGACCGCCAAATGTTGAAAAGAGGTATGGACAATGGAGCCCATCTATGGTAAGAATAACAAGGAAGAATTGCCCCTGGAATTTTATCTGGCCAAGTTCCGGGAGGGGGACCCCCAGGAGATGGCGGACCGGTGCCGCCTGCCCTACGATGGACAGGCCATCACCATGAATCTCATGGGCCACACCTACCGGGTGACCCATCCGGATTTCACCATCACCGGCGAGCCTGCCCTCACCAATCCCGAGCGGATCTTGTTTCTCCGCTACCTGTTGGACGGGGCCTATACCGCGCCCAGAGGGGAGTATCTCACCTACCGGGAGTTTCCCTGGGGAGAGGTGTATCTCCAGCAGTTCACCGGCCGGTGCATCAAGCGCTTCGCCTTCAGCTACGGCTTCAAACCGGATCTGCTCAGAACGGTGATGGAGCGCCTGGGGGCTGAGCCGGTCAAGAGAGGGGACGTAGGCTATCAGGTGACCTTGATGGAGGGACTGACCATGCAGTTTCTCCTGTGGCTTGGGGACGAGGAGTTCCCTCCCAACGCCCAGATCCTCTTTTCCGACAACTTCCGCACCGCTTTCACCGCCGAGGACATGGCCAACATCGGCGACATTGTCATCGGCCGCATGAAGCGGGCGGCCGCCGCGTTGTAATCCCTGCGGGGAGAGTCCCCGCTTTTTCATTCCCTTCACAACTGCATCAGGATTGGTAGAGTAAGTGTAACGCGTAAAGTGGCAAGTGGCTGGGAAGTCGCCCTTGCACGAAAGGCCCCCGGGAAATCGGGCCTACGGTGTTGCACTGCATCCGCTACCGCACAAGCTACGGGTGAATCTGCAAACTACCAATTCGCGGGGGAGGTCTCCTCCTTTCAAGGCGGATTGGTAGTTTTTTTGCCCCATCCTCGTGTCGTAGCTTCTATGCCCGCTTTTCCGTCCGCAACAAAAAAGGAGGAAGTACGCATGAAGCGTAACCGTGTCTTTTCCACTCGCAACCTCGCTATGATGGGGGCCCTCATCGCCATGCAGATCATCCTGGCCCGGTTTCTCAGCATCCAGGCCAGCGACACCCTCCGCGTCAGCTTCGAGAGTGTGCCCGTGATCCTGGCCGGCATGTGGCTGGGTCCCCTCAGCGGCGCCCTGGTGGCTCTGGTGTCCGACATCCTGGGCACCATTCTCTCCGGCTACGGCGTCTAGTTCCCCCCCATCGCCCTGGGACCCGTCTCGGTGGCGGTGCTCTGCGGCCTCAGCACCAAGTATGTGTTCAAAAGCGACCTCACCGCCGCCAAGGATCTGTGGAAGGTGCTGGTGCTGGTGATCGTGACGGGGATCCTCAACAGCTTCGTCATCGGCACCGTCACCACCAGCCTCTACAGCATCGTGGTCATGGGCAATACCAAGGCTTTCGATGCGCTGGTGGCCTACAACTTCCTCCAGCGCCTGACCACCAAGCCCCTGACCATCGTCGTGGACGCCGTGCTGGTGGCGGTGGTGAACAAGGCCGTCTACCGGCCCGTGATCTACCGCATCGTCAAGCGGGTGTGACCCGCGCCGTATCCATATTATAGAAAGAAATCAGGTAACCACACATGACGTACAATGAAGCGCTTTCCTACATCCACAGCGTCTGCTGGAAGGGGAGCATCCCCGGCCTCAGCCGCACCCAGGAGCTGCTGAAGAAGATCGGCAACCCGGAGAAGTCTTTGAAGTTCATCCACATCGCCGGCACCAACGGCAAGGGCTCCACCGCCGCCATGCTGTCCTCCATCCTGGAGGCGGCGGGCTACCGGGTGGGTCTCTACACCTCCCCCTTTATCAACCGCTTCAACGAGCGGATGCAGGTCAACCACGTCTGCATCGGGGACGAGGAGCTCTCGGAGCTCACCGAGTTCATCCGTCCCCACGCCGACAGCATGGCCGACTCCCCCACGGAGTTTGAGCTCATCACCGCCCTGGCCTTGGAGTATTTCAAGCGGAAGGCCTGCGACATCGTGGTGCTGGAGGTGGGGATGGGCGGAGCTCTGGACTCCACCAACATCATCGATACCCCGGAGGCCGCCGTCCTCTGCGCTATGGGCTACGACCACACCAAGGAGCTGGGGGAGACCATGACGGAGATCGCCTCCGCCAAGGCGGGCATCATCAAGCCCCACACCCAGGTGGTGTCCTACGGCCAGAACGAGGAGGCCCAGGCGGTGTTTGAGAAGGTCTGTAAGGAGACCGGCAGTACCCTGCGCACCCCGGATTATGCCGCCCTCACCCCCGGCGCCTTCGACCTCACCGGCCAGACCTTCTCCTACGGGGCCTGGAAGGACCTGTGGATTCCCCTGGTGGGCGTGTATCAGATGAACAACGCCGCCGTGGTCCTCACCGCCGTGGAGGCTCTGCGGGAGGAGGGGTGGAACCTCTCCGACGAGGCCGTCCGCCAGGGCCTTCGGAACACCTCCTGGCCCGCCCGGTTCGAGGTGCTGCGCCGGGACCCCGTCTTTATCGTGGACGGGGGCCACAATCCCCACGGCATCCGGGCCACTGCGGAGAGTCTCAAGCGGATCTTTCCGGGGAAGAAGTTTGTCTTCGTCACCGGCGTTATGGCTGACAAGGATGTGGAGCACATCCTGGGCCTCATCGTTCCCCTGGCGGAGCGGTTCTACACCGTCACTCCCGACAACCCCCGGGCCATGAAGGCCGACGTACTGGCCGGGCGCATTGCCGCCATGGGGGCCGAGGCTATTCCCTGCGGCAGCGTGGCGGAGGGGGTACAGGCCGCCATGGACTACGCCGGGAAGGACGGCGTCTGCTGCGCCCTGGGGTCCCTCTATATGAGTGGAGACGTTCGGGCCTGTTTTTCTGAAACATCCAGCCAGGGAAAATAGACAATTTTCCATAAAAAGGGAAATTTATGGATGGTTTGCACAAGTATTTGGAAAATTGTTGGCCATCCTGCTGATTGCTATTATCCCGCCCCTTTGTTATGCTGTTGTTAAGAGAAGGAGCCCCCCTTCCGGGGGGCTTCCCTTTTTCACAGACAGAGGGCGGGCAGAAAGGGAGAACAGATATGGAGTTTACCTACAAGGGCCTCACGGCCGTCTATACCCGCCATTCCGTCACCGGCGACGAGGTGGACCAGCAGCTGGAACGGCTGCGGCAGCAGACGCCCAGGGAGGTCCCCGTGGTAGGCCGCAGCGCTGCCGCCGGGGACGTTGTGGAGCTGGATTACGCCGGCTTCTGTGAGGGGGAGCAGTTCGAGGGGGGGACGGCCGAGCACCAGACTCTGGTGCTGGGCAGCGGGACCTTTATTCCCGGCTTTGAGGAGCAGCTGATGGGCGCGGGCCCCGGCGACCAGGTTACCGTGAAGGTCACCTTCCCCCAGCAGTATCACGCCGCCCATCTGGCCGGGAAGGACGCGGAGTTCCGCTGCACCGTCCACCGGGTCTTCCGCCGGGAGGCTCAGGAGCTGGACGACGGTCTGGCCCGGGCCATGGGCCTGGACACCCTGGAGCAGCTCCGGGGGGAGCTTTGGAAAAGTATGCAGGAATATGCCGACCAGCGGGGGGAGCTGGACCTCCAGGACCGGCTTTTGCGCCAGGCGGCCGTCACTTTGGACGTGTCCTTTGCGCCGGAGGAAATCGAAAAAGCGGTGGAGGAGCAGATGGAGACTTTGGCAGCCCAGCTCCAGCGGCAGAACCTGACGGTGGAAATGTATTGCCAATTCACCGGTAAAACGCCGGAGGCGCTCCGGGAGGATGCCCGGGGCGAGGCAGAGCAGATTCTCAGACTCCGGGCTGCGGTGGATGAAATTGCCCGCAGGGAGGGGCTCCAGGCGGAGGAGGCGGAGGTGGCCGCGGAGCTGCGGGAGATCTGCCGTCAGAATCAGATCACCATGGAGCAGCTCCAGGCGGCCTACGACGACGCCTTTGCCGCCGCTGTGGCCCAGAACATCAAGACCCGGAAAGCCATGGCTCTGGTACGCCGGGAGGCCCAGGTCCGGGAGGAGGCCTGAGGGGGGCTGCATAGAGAGAGTAATTATGCGCCCTTCAAAATGGGTATTTACACATTTTTATTGTAATTTCTTTCAAAAATGCCTTGGGATACAGAAAAAACGGAAAAGTTTTGCCGGAATTTCCCATGAATTTATATTGACATCCATTGCGTTCAGTGATAGAATAAGACTGTCCCGTTAAAACATTAACGATGTGCGCCGGGAGTTGCGGACGATTGATGCACGGCACCAAACATCAAAAAACATCTCCGGGGATGGTGAAAGGCCCCGGGGAAAAAGGAGGACTACTATGGCAATCAACTTTACTGATGGCAAGTACGTAGACGAGAACGGACGGGTGACTCTGGATCCCACCGTCTACAAGGACTGGCAGATCGCCGAGGAGGCGGAGAAGACCCTGCCCTCTGTGGAGTATTTCCGGGAGAAGCTGGGCCTGCTGCCTGAGGAGATCATCCCCTACGGCAAGACCCCCAAGCTGGACTTCATCAAGATCATGAACCGTCTGAAGGATAAGCCCGACGGCAAGTTTATCGAAGTGACTGCCATTACCCCCACCCCCCTGGGCGAGGGCAAGTCCACCACCTCCCTGGGCCTCATCGAGGGCCTCGGCAAGCTGGGTAAGAACGTGGGCGGCTGCCTGCGTCAGCCCTCCGGCGGCCCCACCATGAACGTGAAGGGCACCGCCGCCGGCGGCGGCAACGCCCTGCTGATGCCCATGACCGAGTTCTCCCTGGGCCTCACCGGCGACATCAACGATATTATGAACGCCCACAACCTGGCCATGGTGGCGCTGAATGCCCGCATGCAGCATGAGCGCAACTACAACGACGAGCAGCTGGCCAAGCGTGGCCTGAAGCGTCTGGACATTGACCCCAAGCGCATTGAGATGGGCTGGGTGCTGGACTTCTGCGCTCAGGGCCTGCGCAACATCATCATCGGCATCGGCGGCCCCAAGGACGGCTATCTGATGGAGTCCAAGTTCGGCATCGCCGTGGGTTCCGAGCTGATGGCCATTCTGTCCGTGGCCAAGGATCTGAAGGATCTGCGTGAGCGTATCGGCAAGATCGTGGTGGCTTACAACCGCAAGGGCGAGCCCGTCACCACCGAGGATCTGGAGGTGGCCGGCGCCATGGCCGCCTGGATGCGCAACACCATCAACCCCACCATGTGCTACTCCGTGGAGCATCAGCCTGTGCTGATCCACGCCGGCCCCTTCGCCAACATCGCCATCGGCCAGTCCTCCGTCATCGGCGACCGTCTGGCGCTGAAGCTGTTCGACTACCACGTCACCGAGTCCGGCTTCGCCGCCGACATCGGCTTTGAGAAGTTCTGGAACGTAAAGAGCCGCCTGAGCGGCCTGACCCCCAACGTCTCCGTGCTGGTGGCCACCATCCGCGCCCTGAAGATGCACGGCGGCGGCCCCACCGTGGTGGCCGGTCGTCCTCTGCCCACCGAGTATGTGGAGGAGAACCTGGAGCTGCTGGAGAAGGGCTGCGAGAACCTGTTCCACCATGTGAACGTCATCAAGAAGTCCGGTATCGTCCCCGTGGTCTGCATCAACCAGTTCTACACCGATACCGACAATGAGATCGCGCTGATCCGCCGTCTCTGCAAGGAGCAGGGCGTCCGCTGCGCTCTCTCCAACCACTGGCGTTACGGCGGCGAGGGCGCCATCGAGCTGGCCGAGGTGGTGATGGACGCCTGCGAGGAGAAGAACGAGATCAAGTTCCTCTATCCTCTGGAGATGCCTCTGCGTCAGCGGGTGGAGCTCATCGCCAAGGAAGTCTACGGCGCCGACGGCGTGGATTGGGCTCCTCTGGCTGTGGAGAAGGCCAAGCGCTTCGAGAGCGATCCCAAGTACGCTGACTACTGCACCATGATGGTCAAGACCCACCTGTCCCTGAGCCACGAGCCCTCCTGGAAGGGCGTGCCCAAGGGCTGGCGGCTGCCCATCCGGGACATCCTGGAGTACGGCGGCGCCAAGTTCCTGTGCCCCATGGCCGGTACCATCTCCATGATGCCCGGCACCAGCTCCGATCCCGCCTACCGCCGGATCGATGTGGACACCGAGACCGGCAAGGTTTCCGGCCTGTTCTAAGAAAAATGACAGCATTCGGTTATCTTCTGCCGGAAGATAACGAACTGTATTGAACCGGAGCGAGGTCCGGCGGCTTTCCCGCCGCCGGACCTTGTTTTCCGCCGCCATATGGCCCTATGGGCCGACCAGTAAGAAGGAGAACGAAATGATGGATTTCGCCAACGCTTCCTGCAGAGAGTTTGTCACCGTCCTGGCCTCCAACGCCCCGGTCCCCGGCGGCGGCGGAGCCTCCGCCCTGGTGGCCGCCATCGGCAC
>CALXDC010000005.1 GCA_944386975.1 uncultured Oscillospiraceae bacterium
GCCGCCGGTCATGGAGGCCATCTCGGAGAAGGTCATGCCCAGGGGGGTCATGCCCGCGTGCTCACGGTTGACGATGATCACGCCGTTGGAGAAGGGCTCGATGCCGCAGATGCACTCGAAGCAGCCGCAGGAGGTCATGGGATCCTCCATGATGGAGTACAGGGTGACGTGCTCCAGAGCGCCCTGGGAGTACTTGTTGACAGCCTCGTCAACCTCTTCCCAGCGGCCCACGTTCTCATCGATGACGTGAGCCTTGGGCACCACCTGGCAGGGGCCGGAGGGATCCAGCTCGTTGGTGGCCTTGGCGTCCAGCCAGCTCACGGCGCCGCACAGACCCAGACGCTCGGGGGTGACGATGCACACGTGGCTGGGGGAGAAGGACTGGCACATGATGCAGGTGTAGAACTGCTCCACGTTCTCGTCGGTGAGGCTCAGCAGACGCTCGTCACGCTTGTCGTAGGCGGGGATGGCCACCTCGTGACGGAACTTCTTGCACTCCTCAGGATCGGTGATGATGGTGATCTGGCACTTGTCGATGACGGCGTCGTAGTCGCTCTTCAGCTTGGCGTACAACACCTCGGCGAAGTCCTTCAGACGCAGGCCGGCTTCAAAGGCGGCCTTGCTCACACGGACGCGGATCATGTCGCGCTGACCGGTGTGCATCACGCCCTCCATGCAGTTGACATAGGCATGGAACTTCCGCTCGAACACAGACTCGAAGTCAGAGCTCATATTCTTGCCGGCCACCTCGGCCACGAAGCAGACGGTATTCTTGGAGCCCACAGCGAAGGCGTCCAGATCGGGCCCGATAAGGGTGAACTTGTGGTCCTCGACCTCGCTGAGCTCCTTGCTGCGCACCAGCTCCAGAGCATCCACGCGGGAACCGTCGAACTCCACCTGCATATCGCCGCGGCGGATAATCTCGCCCTCGAAGGCGGAGGAGAAGGCCACGGGGATGTCGATCTTGGTGATCTTGATCTTGATGTCCCGGGCCTCCAGGGAGGTGGCGTTGAACTTGCTGGTGTCCTCCTGGATGATCAGGCTCTTGGGCACCCGGAACATGTTGTTCTCCTCGGTATCGTTGGTGATAACGGGGAAGCCCAGCTGGATGGCGCCGGCGCCGCAGGCCACGGTCATGTCGTCCACGGGAGCGTAGGCGTTGACAAAGGCAAACACACGGTCCATGGTGTAGCGCCACATGGCTTCGTAGTTGCCGGGCTCGGTGCTGCCGAAGATGATGGCGGCGCGGAGGGCCACGGAAACCACATGGGCCACGCTGCTCAGCTCACGGCCCAGTGCCACGCAGCGGACGTTGAAGCCCAGCTTCACGCCCTTCTCGATGCACTGGTCGATAATGCCGCCCACCAGGGTGACGAAAATACCCTGGGACTGGTACTCCTTCACCAGCTCCACGCCCTCGTCGGCGGAGGGAGCGGCGCCAATGATCACGGCCACGCCGGGGATGTCCCGGGTAACCAGAGGCACGCCCAGCTCACGGACCTGGGCATCGGTGAAGTGGCCCATCACAGGCTCCTCGTAGGGGCAGCCGTTGTTGGTGGCCCACTTCATCAGCTCGATCATCTCGGCGGACAGAGCGGTGGCCACACCGGAGGTGAAGATGTCCTTGGTGCGGTTGTTGCGGGTCATGAACTCCTTGATGGTGGTCTCCAGGGCGTCCTTGGCCTCGCCCACGGTGGCCACCTTCCGGCCGGTCATGGCGTACAGGCAGGGAAGGCTATATGCGGTGTCGCCGAAGGTGGCGGGGGCGTCGGGGCCCAGCTTGGCAATGGCCTCGTCAACGGCCTTGACCGCAAGAGCGTACATTTCGTCGTTGCCGGCGAAAACTCTTTCGAACAATGTCTTCATTTGACGTATCACTCCTTAAACGAATTGCTCTCAGCAAATTTTTTATTTGGCATCCATTTTCGCCTTGATGGCCCGGATCTCCTCCACGGCACGGGGGCTGAAGTCATAGGGGGACTTGCCGCTGAGATCGGCGTCAATGACGTCGGTGTCGTAGTGGATAAAGCCCAGAAGATCCTCTTCCGGGATCCGGGTGCGGATGAACTCCTCATCCTCCTGGCTGCGCACCTTGTTGGCCACCACCCGTACCTGGGTGATGCCCAGGTCTTTGGCCAGCTGCTTGACCTTGCCATAGGTCTGAATGCTGCGGGCGCCGGGCTCAATGACCACGATAAACTGGTCCATCATGCTGGCGGTACCCCGGGCCAGATGCTCCAGGCCCGCCTCCATGTCCATCACCACCACGTCATCCTTGCGGAAGACCAGGGAGGACAGGATGGCCTTGAGCATCACATGCTCCGGACAGACGCAGCCGCTGCCGCCGGTCTCCACCGTGCCCATGACCAGCAGCTTCACGCCGTTGATCTCCTTGGCATAGGTGTCGGGGATATCGCTGACCTGGGGGTTGAGCTTGAAGAACTTGTTGGCGGCGTTGGCGCCGGTCCGCTCCTCCACCAGCTTGCGCATTTTAGAGATGGGGACGATGGCGTTGACCTCCTCCTCCGTAAAGCCCAGGGCCAGCCCCAGGTTAGCGTCGGGGTCCACATCGGCGGCCAGAACGGTCCGGCCCTCCTCGGCGTACAGGCGGCACAGAGTGGAAGCAAAGGTGGTCTTGCCCACGCCGCCCTTACCGGTGATGGCTACTTTCATAGAGAGATCCTTCTTTCTTGGTGTGCAGTTCGGAAGAATAACAGGGAAAGGGGGACGGCCCGGCGGGCGCCGGGCGCCGCCCTTGAATCGTTTCGATTAGATGCCGAGGGCAGTGCGCTTGGCCTCGATGGCCTCGATCATCCTGTCGCCCAGCTTCTCGATGTCCAGCTCGACGGTGAAGTTGGCCTCGACCCAATCCTTGATGCCGTGCTCGCCCTGGAGCAGCTCGGTGACCTCGGTGGAGCCCTTGGTGTAGGGATCGACGCCCAGGTAAGTATCAATACCGGTGGCCACCACGTAGTTGCCGATGGACACGGCCTTCTCACTCATCCACTCGGGGGCGCAGCCCACCAGGGGGATCTGGGAGATGTTCCAGCCGGAATCCTTGGCAATATCGCTGGCCAGAATCATCATACGGGAGATATCCACGCAGGAGCCCATGTGCAGAACAGGGGGAATGTCCACCAGCTCGCACACGCGCTTGAGGCCGTCGCCGCAGAACTCCTTGGCCTGCTTGCTCATGAGGCCGGCCTTGGCGGCAGCCTGGGCGGAGCAGCCGGACACCACCAGGATGATGTCGTTGGCCAGCAGCTTCTTCATCAGCTCGATGTGGGCGTAGTCGGGACGGACCTTGGGGTTGTTGCAGCCGACCATGGCCACAGCGCCCCGCAGCACGCCGGACTTGACGCACTCCACCAGGGGCTTGGTGGTGCCGGTGACGTCCACCTGGGTGTTGGTGACGCCGTCCAGGCACTTCTTGATGGCCTCCACGGAGTAGCCCACGGTGGCCTCGATCTTCATGTCGGGAATGAACACGCGGTCCTGATCGCGGTTCTTGAAGTTCTCCACCGCCATCTTCACAATGGCCTTGGCGTTCTCGCCGGCGTTCTCAGCATGGAACTCGATGAAGTCGGAATCCGGCATCCGGGCCACGGGAGAGGTGGTGATGAACTTGGTGTGGAAGCACTTGGAGAGGGGGCCCAGAGCGGGGAAGATGCACTGCACGTCCACCACGATGGCCTCGCAGGCGCCGGTGAGCACCACGTTCTCCTGCTGCAGGAAGTTACCGGCCATGGGGATACCGTGACGCATGGCAACCTCGTTGGCGGTGCAGCACACGCCGCAGATGTTGATGCCCTTGGCGCCCTGCTCCTTGGCCAGAGCAATCATCTCGGGATCCTGGGCATAGTGCACGATCATCTCGGACAGGGAGGGATCGTGGCCGTGGACAACGATGTTGACCATGTCCTTCTCCATGACGCCAAGGTTTGCCTCGGTGTCGATGGGCTTGGGGGTGCCGAACATGACGTCGGAGAACTCGGTGCCGCACATGGAACCGCCCCAGCCGTCGCTCAGGCCGCTGCGCAGGGACTGACGGATCAGCGCCTCGGGCAGAGAGGAGCAGCCCATGTGGGTCATGTGCAGGGACTGGGAGACCTCGCGGTCGATGGCACGGGGCTCGATGCCGGCGTCGTGCCACAGCTTCTGGGTGTGCTCAGGAGCGCGGCTGAGGAAACGCTGGGTACCGAAGGGCTTGCCGTACTCCATCAGAGCCATCTCGGCAACCTCATGGGCCAGATCGTAGATGTCCTTGCCCTCGGTCTCCACACCCCACTCACCGGCAATGCGCTTGAGCTTTTCGGGGTCCTTCACGGTGTAGTTGCCGCCCTCACGGGTCTGATAGAGGGTGTGGCAGATCTCACGGCCGTGGTCGGAGTGGGTGGCAGAGCCGCCGGCGGTGAAACGCAGGTAGTTACGGGCGACGATGCCGTGGACGTCGCAGCCGCAGATGCCTCTGGGGGCCTTGGGGGTGATGCGGCAGGGACCCATGGAGCAGATGCGGCAGCAGGTGCCCTCCTCACCAAACTTACAATGGGGAGTCTGGTTCTTGACGCGCTGCTGCCAGGAATCGGCACCGGCCTGGCTGCCAAGTTCCAGCAGCTTTTGGGTTGCGGCTTCCATTTCTTCGACAGTGATCAGCTTCATAACGACTTTGTCGAAAGCAGAGAAACTCCGCTTTCAAACGCTCCTTTCTCAAAATGTTCTCATAGGGGTGGTTGGGGTGGGTTGTTGTTACACTTTTCACAAAGCAGTACTTACATTGTAGCAAAGCAGTATGAAAATTGCAAGGGTCAAAATCCCCCTCGGGGGGGATATTGAAGGCCTTTTGGCAGGTTTGGAAAAATTTCGTAGGGATGGCCAAAAAGACGGAATATATTTTAGTGCAAAATGACAATTTGTGCACGATCTCACACTGCAAAGCACGAGAAATCCATAAAAATAAGCGGAAACCGGGGGGAAAACCGGCTTCCGCTTGAATATTTATACGAAAGGAAATAGGGGCCTGCATATTATTTCATAAACTGTTCAATGGCCCGATTTAAGTCTTCAATGGCGCTGTGGTCGTGGTGCTCCACGGCGTCCACAATACAGTGCTCCAGATGGTCCTTGAGAATGACTTTTCCGGTGTTGTTGATGGCGCTTTTCACTGCGGCCAGCTGAATCAAAACCTCGGAACAGTCCCGACCGTCCTCCACCATTTTTTTCACACTCTCCAGGTGGCCGATGGCTCGGGCCAGCCGGTTGGACACCCGCTTGATATGCTCCGGGCTATGGGTATGGCCATGACCGTCATGGCAGTGTTCGTGGGGGATATTGTGCTGGTGCAGGTAGTCGTGGTCGTGGGTATGGTCGCTCATGGGCGCACCTCCTTTGTGGGGTGGTAGGGGCGGCATAGGCACGCCGCAAGGGGCATTATACAGGAAAAGCGGGCGGGGCGCAACCCCGGCGAGGGGATGGCGGCGGGAGGGGAGGGAAAGAAAATGGCGAAAAGCGAAAAAATTGTTTGCAATGTAACAAAGGGTCTGCTAACATGGATATGTGTGAGAAGCGCCGGGTCCGCCCCGGCCCATCGGGGTACCCGCCCTGAAATTGAGAAGTTTGAGAATTTGGAGGATAGACCATGAAGAAGCTGAGTGTGAGCAAGGAGAATCCCTGCAAAGCCTGCCTTTCCTGTGTGATCGCCTGTTCCGAGGCTTTCTACAAAAAGTTTGATCCGGAGCTGAGCTGCATCCAGATCGTGGCCAAGGCCGGAGATGTGCCCAAGGTGAACACCTGCATCATGTGCGGCAAGTGCGCCCGCACCTGCCCTGAGCAGGCCATCAGCCAGAACGCCAAGGGCGTGTACATGATTGACAAAAAGAAATGTGTGGGCTGCGGCAAGTGCGTGGAGGCCTGCCCCATGCATGTGATGGTGATGCCCCAGGGAGCGGAGCACCCCAGCAAGTGCATTGCCTGCGGGATCTGTGCCAAGGCCTGCCCCATGGGGATTCTCTCCGTGGTGGAGCAGTGAGGAACCGGCTCGCCGGTCTGTATTAAACGAAAAAGGGGAGACGGCTGCGGCCGTCTCCCCTTTTTCTGCCCGTGCAAATTTAATAGAAGTTTATCGAAAAAGCGAAAAAAAGAGTGACAAAACCGAGAGGCGCAAGTATAATAAAGTGAAACATGTAACCGGGGAGGCAATCAATACAATGCCTGTGATTCAGTGGACGATGTCGGTGGAATTCTTCTGCCTGATTGTTGTCATCATTTTGATGCTCAACTATTATGACCGCCGGTGGGCGGCCAGCGGACAGAGCCGGCTCTACTCCGTCTGCCTGTGGCTGTCGGCGGCTACCATCGCACTGAATATGGCCTGTGTGTTCACCATCGACCATTTCCACAGCTTCCCGTTGTGGGTGAACCTCCTTTTGAACTCCGGCTACTTTGCCCTGGTGCTGGGGATGTCCACGGTGACGGCCTACTATCTCCTGCGGCTTATCCTGGAGCACGTCTACAACAGCCGCTGCCGGCGCGTTCTCTCCGTCGTGCTGGCGGCGCTCTACGCCTTTTATGCGCTGCTGCTCCTTCTGAATCTGCGTCTGGGCTTCATTTTCTACTTCGACCGCTCCGGCGTCTACTGCCGGGGGCCTCTCATCAACGTGGGCTACGCCGTTATGGGGGTGGAGCTGGCGCTTCTGGTGCTCTGCGCGCTGAAAAACCGCCGCAGCATCAGTCAGCCCATGCGGCGGGTCATGCAGATTCTGCCTCCTACGGTGGTGCTTCTGGTAATCTATCAGATCCTTTATCCCGACGTGCTCTTCAACGGCAGCATCATTGTGGCGGCGGATATGATCCTGCTGCTGAACTTCCAGAGCCGCCGGGTGGAGCTGGACAGCCTCACCTGCGTGGGCAACCGCAGCAGCTTCTACCGGGATCTCTCCCTTCGGTTGGGAGGAAAGCAGCAGTTCCAGGTCATTGTGGTGGATATCCGCCAGTTCGGCACGGTGAACCAGCACTACGGTCAGGCCAACGGCGATGCGCTGCTCTACGAGGCGGCCCGGTGGTTGGATCGGCTCCATTCCCGGGGCCGGGCCTTCCGGCTGGGCAACGTGGAGTTTGCCCTCCTGGCTCCCTACGGCGGCATGGTCTCCGCCGGGAAGCTGCTGGAGAAGGTGTGTGATCGCTTCCGCCGCCGGTGGGAGCTGGGGACCCTGCAGATCCCCCTGGACGTCCGCTTTGCGGAGCTTATCTATACCGATCAGGACTGGTCCGCCACGGACATCCTGGAGTTTTTAAAATATAGTATCAGCCTCTCTGATCAACGAGAGGACCATCTGGTACGCTTTGACGTGTCGGTCTACCAACAAATGGAGCGGCGGCGGCAGACGCTGCTGCTGATGCGCCGGGCAGTGGAGGAGGACCGGTTCCAGGTGTGGTACCAGCCGGTGTATCACTGCGCCAGCGGGACCTTCTGTTCCGCGGAGGCTCTGCTGCGCCTGCGGGACGACCAGGGGGAGCTGGTGCCCCCGTCCCTGTTCATTCCGCTGGCGGAGGAGACGGGGCTCATCGACCGGCTCAGCTGGATTGTTCTGGAGCAGGTCTGCCGTCTCTTGAGCAGCGATCAGGTTCCCCAGTTTCAGTCTGTGTCCATTAATTTTTCCACCCAGCAGTTCATGTCCGAGGAGATCATTGAGCGCATCACCGGCTGCCTCAATCGCTACCGGCTGAGTCCCGGGCGGCTGAAGCTGGAGATCACGGAGCGGGTGCTGTCGGAGGACATGGCCCGGATGCGGACCATGATGGAGCGGCTCACCGCTCTGGGCCTCCAGTTCTATCTGGACGACTTCGGTACCGGCTATTCCAATCTGGCGGGGGTGCTGGAGCTGCCCTTCGCCTGTGTGAAGCTGGACCACAGCCTCATTTCCGGCTATCCCGACGACGAGCGGACCTCTGCCATGGTGGATACCATGCTGGATCTTTTCCACGCTATGGACTGTCAGGTGGTGGCCGAGGGGGTGGAGACCAGCCGGCAGGCCCGGGCCGTCACCGCCAAGGGGGCGGACTGGATCCAGGGCTATTATTACGCCCGGCCCATGCCCCCGGAGGAGCTGGCGGAGTTTTTCCGCCGCCAGGAGGAAAAATTGGAGGCGCGGTGAGGCATTTTCCATCGTCAATATGACCCCAGACCGTCGGATTTTGTCGGTCTGGGGGTATTTTTTGCTCTTTTCCTAAGGAAACTTTCTGAGGGGCCGGATGATTTGGCTATTTTTTCACAAAGTGCCCGTTGACATTTTTCCATGGGTCGGTATAATGTAGTTAAATAATTTTAGTTAAAAGAATTTAATTAAAATTATGGAACGACAGACAAAACAAAATGTTGAAAGGAATAGAAGATATGTTTGAGAAAGTGCGTGACGTGATCGTGGAGACCCTGGGCTGCGAGGCCGACATTGTGACCATGGAGGCCTCCCTGGCCGACGACCTGGGCGCCGACAGCATCGACGCCGTGGAGCTGAACATTGCCCTGGAGGATGCCCTGAACGTGTCCATTCCCGACGAGGCGCTGGCTGAGATGAAGACCGTGGGCGACATCGTCTCCTATCTGGAGCAGAACGCCTGAGGCGGAGGCGCACGAGATGACGAGGGAAGAACTGTTGGAGCTGATGGAGCGCTTTGAGAGCGGCTCGATCCACCGGATGGAATATGCCGAGGGTGAGACCCGGCTGGTGCTGGAGAAGGCGCCTCCCGCCCCGGCGGCCATGCCCGTGCCGGCGGCGGTGCCTGTGGCGGCGGCGGTGGCCGCCCCTGCAGCCGCCCCTGCCCCCGCGGCGGCCCCCGCGGAGGAGACCGGCAGCGTCATCAAGGCGCCCCTTGTGGGCACCTTCTACGCCGCCGCCTCCCCCGAGGCCGAGGCCTTTGTGAAGGCCGGCGACAAGGTGAAGAAGAACGACACCGTCTGCATCATCGAGGCTATGAAGATGATGAGCGAGGTGCCTGCGCCCTTTGACTGCGTCATTGAGGAGGTGCTGGTCAGCAACGGCGACCTCATCGGCTACGACCAGCCCCTGTTCCGGGTCCGGGAGCTGTAAACCATGTTTCATCGGATTCTGATTGCCAACCGGGGGGAGATCGCCCTGCGGGTGATCCGGGCCTGCCGGGAGCTGGACATCGAGACGGTGGCGGTGTACTCCACCGCCGACAAGGATGCTCTCCACGTGCAGATGGCCACCAAGGCCGTCTGCATCGGCCCCCCCAAGGCCGCCGACAGCTACCTCAACCAGACCGCCGTGCTGACGGCGGCGGTGGAGAGCGGCTGCGAGGCCATTCACCCCGGCTACGGCTTCTTGTCGGAGAACGCGGAGTTTGCGGAGCTGTGCCAGCGCTGCGGGCTGAAGTTCATCGGCCCCTCCGCCGACGTGATCCGCTCCATGGGCAACAAGGCCGCCGCCCGGGAGATGATGATCAAGGCCGGTGTGCCGGTGGTTCCCGGCTCCGACGGCTGCGTGGCCGACAGCGACGCGGCGCTGAAGGTGGCCGAGGAGATCGGCTACCCGGTGATGCTGAAGGCCAGCGCCGGCGGCGGCGGCCGGGGCATGCGCCGGGTGTTCTCCGCTGAGGAGCTGCCCGCCGCCTTTGCCTCCGCCCAGGCGGAGGCCGTGGCCTGCTTCGGGGACGGCTCCATGTATGTGGAGAAGCTGATTCTCCGTCCCCGCCACATCGAGTTTCAGATCATGGCCGACAGCAAGGGCCATGTGGTCCACCTGGGAGAGCGGGATTGCTCCATCCAGCGGAAGAACCAGAAGCTCATCGAGGAATCCCCCTCCTGCGCCCTCAGCGACGAGCAGCGTAAGGCCATGGGTGAGGCCGCCGTGGCGGCGGCCCGGGCCTGCGGCTACGAGGGGGCCGGCACGGTGGAGTTTGTGGTGGATAAGGAAGGTCACTTCTATTTCATCGAGATGAATACCCGCATTCAGGTGGAGCACCCGGTTACCGAGATGGTCACCGGCATCGACCTGGTGCGGGAGCAGCTGCGGGTGGCGGCGGGGCTGCCCCTGTCCTTCACCCAGGAGGATGTGGTGATCCGGGGTCACGCCCTGGAGGTCCGCATCAACGCCGAGGACCCCGCTCAGGGCTTCCGGCCCTGTCCGGGAAAGACGGAGTTCATCCACTTCCCCGGCGGCAACGGCGTCCGGGTGGAGTCCGCCCTCTACAACGGCTTCACCCTCACCCCCTACTACGACTCCATGGTGGCCAAGATCATCGTCCACGCCCCCACCCGGCTGGGCGTGGTGCGGCGGATGCGCCGGTGCCTGGAGGAGCTGGTGGTGGAGGGCTATCCCACCGGGTCGGATCTGGCTTACCTGATCCTCTACCGGGGGGAGTTCCTGCTGGGCAATTACGACACGTCCTTTATTGAGGACCATCTGGAGGAGCTGCTGCAGATCGACCGCAGCGCCACGGAGGAGGCTGAGAAATGAGCGGGCTGTTTGAGAGCCGGCGCTCCAAGTTCCTGGAGCTGCGGCTGCGCCGGAAGGGAAGCGGGGTCCCCTTCTCCCCCAAGCCGGGGATGGACCCCCTCTTTGAGAAGTGTCCCCGGTGCGGCCGGGCCGTGTCCAAGCTGGACTGGTACAAGGGGCTGAACGTGTGCCCGGGCTGCGGGCTCCACCGGCCCATCACCGCCTACCAGCGGCTGAGTATGCTGCTGGACAGCGGTACCTTCCGGGAGATCAACGCCTCTCTCACCGGCCGCGACCCCCTCCAGTTCCCCGGCTACCGGGACAAGACCCGGGGCCTCCACCAGCGCACAGGCCTGGGGGAGGCGGTGGTCACCGCCACGGGGAAGATCGACGGCATGCCCCTGGTGGTGGCCGTTATGGACAGCCGCTTCCTCATGGGCAGCATGGGGGTGGCCGTGGGTGAGAAGGTGGCCCGGGCCGCCCGGTACGCCCAGAAGAAGAAGCTGCCCCTGGTAATTTTCTGCGCCTCCGGCGGCGCGAGGATGCAAGAGGGTATTTTGTCCCTCATGCAGATGGCCAAGACTGCCGCCGCCATTGAGGAGTTTCAGCGCGCCGGCGGGTTGTACATCGCCTGCCTCACCAACCCCACCACCGGCGGCGTGTCCGCCAGCTTCGCCATGCTGGGGGACATCACCCTGGCGGAGCCGGAGGCTCTCATCGGCTTTGCCGGCCCCCGGGTCATTGAACAGACCATCGGCCAGAAGCTGCCCGAGGGCTTCCAGCGCTCGGAGTTTCTCCAGGACCACGGCTTTATCGACGCCGTGGTGCCCCGCAGCAAGATGCGGGATACCCTGGTGCAGCTGCTGGCGCTGCACACCGGGAAGAGGAGGTAAGCCATGGCAAGGAATCTGACGGCGGCCCAGCGGGTCGCCCTGGCCCGGGACCCGGGCCGCACCTCCCCTCTGGACTATGTCCAGGGCCTCTTCACCGACTTCTTTGAGCAGCGGGGCGACCGGCTGTTCGGAGACGACGCGGCCATCGTGGGGGGCATCGCCCGCTTCCACGGCCAGCCGGTATCGGTGATCTGCACCCGGAAGGGCAAGAATTTGGAGGAAAACCTCAAGATGCATTTCGGCATGCCGGAGCCTGAGGGCTATCGGAAGGCCCAGCGCATCATGACCCAGGCGGAGAAGTTCGGCCGCCCTATCTTTACCTTTGTGGACACCCCGGGTGCCTACCCCGGTATGGACGCAGAGGAGCGGGGCCAGGCCGACGCCATCGCCCGGAGTCTGGCCCTCATGAGCCGCCTGACGGTGCCCATGATCACCGTCATCTGCGGCGAGGGCGGCAGCGGCGGGGCCCTGGCTCTGGCCATGGGCAACCGGGTTTTGATGCTGGAGAACGCGGTGTACTCCGTTCTCTCCCCTGAGGGATTTGCCTCCATTCTTTGGAAGGACTCCAGCCGGGTGGAGGAGGCCTGCGGGGTGATGAAGCTCACCGCCCAGGATCTTCTGGAGCTGGGAGTCATCGACGAGATCGTCCCTGAGCCGGAGAACGCCGACGGCCTGGGCGCCCGGCTGAGGATCATGGACGGGGCGCTGATGAAACAACTGGACGCGGTGAAGCGTCTGAAGGATCCCGCCCGCCACCGGCAGGAGAAGTTTGCCGCCATGGGCGGGGCGTGGATCCGGGGAGGAAATACATGAACGGGATCAAACTGCTGGCAACGGGGCGGCACCTGCCCTCCCGCTGCGTGACCAACGACGACCTCAGCCGCATGGTGGAGACCAACGACCAGTGGATCCGGGAGCGGACCGGCATCGCCACCCGCTACCTCTGCGGCGAGGGGGAAACCAACACCGGCAACGCCCTGGCGGCGGCCCGTCAGGCCATGGAGCGCAGCGGCCTTGCGCCGGAGGACATCGGATTGTGCGTGGCGGCCACCTTTACCGCCGACCACGGCACCCCCTCTCTGGCCTGCGAGCTGCACCACCTGCTGGGTCTGCCGGAGACCACGCCGTCCTTCGACGTGAACGCCGCCTGCACCGGCTTCCTCCACGCTTTGGAGGTGGCCCGCTGCATGCTGGCCTCCGGTACCCTGAAGACGAAAAAAGCCCTGGTGGTAGGCTCCGAGGTCCTCAGCCGTGTCACCGACTTCACCGACCGCTCCACCTGCATCCTCTTCGGAGATGGGGCCGGCGCGGCCATCATTGAGCTGGACGAAAACGCCCCCTCCGCCTGTGTGCTGGGGGCGAGAGGCGACGTCGAGGTGCTCCGCTGCGGCGGGGCCGGCATCGCCGGAGACTATATCTATATGGACGGCAAGGCGGTGTTCCGCTTCGCCGTGGAGGCCATTCCCCGCTGTGTGGAGGAGGTGCTGCGCCAGGCACATCTGACTCTGGACCAGGTGGACCATGTGATCTGCCACCAGGCCAACGCCCGCATCATCGACCACGCCATGCGGAAGCTGAAGGCCCCAGAATCCAAGTTCTATAAAAATATCGACAAATACGGCAACACCTCCTCCGCCAGCATCCCCATCGCCTTGGACGAGATGCTGGAGAAGGGCGCCGCCCGTCCGGGGGACACCGCCATTCTGGTGGGCTTCGGCGGCGGCTTGACCTGGGGCGGCTTGCTGCTGCAGCTTTAAGGGAGGAAAGATACAATGCGTCTTAACGAAATGCTGGGGATTGAGTTTCCCCTGATCCAGGGCGGCATGGCCAACATCGCCACCGGCGAGTTCGCCGCCGCCGTGTCCAACGCCGGCGCGCTGGGCCTCATCGGCGGCGGCGGCATGAGCGCCGAGATGTTCCGCCAGCAGATCCAGCTGTGCCGGACTCTCACCGACAAGCCCTTCGGCGTGAACATCATGCTCATGCATCCCCAGGCCGGGGAGATGGCCAAGATCGCCGCCGAAGAGAAGGTTCAGGTGATTACCACCGGCGCGGGCAACCCCGGCGCCTACGTGGCCATGTGGAAAGAGGCGGGCTGCAAGGTGTTCCCCGTGGTGCCCGCCGTGGCCCTGGCCAAGCGTCTGGCCGGGCAGGGCGTAGACGGCGTCATCGCCGAGGGCACCGAGTCCGGCGGCCATGTGGGCGAGATGACCACCATGGCCCTTGTCCCCCAGGTGGTGGACGCCATGGCGGAGTACAACCTCCCTGTCATCGCCGCCGGCGGCATTGCCGACGGCCGCCAGCTCACCGCCGCCTTCGCGTTGGGCGCCGTGGGCGCCCAGGTGGGTACCTGCCTGTTGGGCAGCGTGGAGTGCCCCATCCATGACAACTACAAGGCTGCCATTCTGAAGGCCAAGGACAGCGACACCATCGTCACCGGCCGCTTCGGCGGCACCCCCGTCCGGGTGCTGAAGAACAAGATGTCCCGGGAGTACGTCCGCCAGGAGAAGGCCGGCGCCACCAAGGACGAGCTGGAGCACCTGACCCTGGGCGGCCTGCGCCGGGCCGTCTTTGACGGCGACACCGACACCGGCAGTGTCATGGCCGGTCAGGTGGCGGGCATGGTGAAGGAGATCCGTCCCCTGCGGGCCATCTTCGAGGAGATGATGGCCGGGGCCCAGGACTGCCTTTCCAAGCTGGAGAAGGAGAGCGGCAGATGAAGCTGGCCTTTTTATACGCCGGGCAGGGCAGCCAGAAGGTGGGCATGGGCAAGGACCTCTACGAGGCCTGCCCTGCCTTCCGACAGGTGCTGGACAGTGCACCGGTGGATTTTGACCTGAAGAAGCTCTGCTTCGAGGGTCCCGAGGAGCAGCTGGGGGACACCCGGTACACCCAGCCCTGCATGGTGGCCTTCGCCGTGGGCGTCACCGCCCTCCTCCGGGAGAAGGGCATTGTCCCTGAGGCCGCCGCCGGGCTGTCTCTCGGCGAGTACTCCGCCCTCCAGGCCGCCGGGGTCTTTGCCCCGGAGCAGGCCATCGCCCTGGCCGCCTTCCGTGGCGCCGCCATGGCCGACGCCGTGGCGGGCCGTCCCTGCGGCATGGTCGCCGTTCTGGGTATGGAGCGGGAGCCCCTCCAGGCGTGCTGCGACGCCGTGAAGGAGCAGGGCGTCTGCGAGATCGCCAACTACAACTGCCCCGGCCAGCTGGTCATCGGCGGAGATCAGCAGGCGGTGGACGCCGCCGCCGCCCTGGCCAAGGAGAAGGGGGCCCGCCGCTGCGTGCCCCTGAAGGTCAGCGGCCCCTTCCACACCAGTTTGATGAAGCCCGCCGGAGACGCCCTCCGGGAGCGGTTCCAGTCCGAGCAATTCGGCGAGATGGCTTTCCCGGTGGTGTTCAACTGCCTGGGCCGGGCCAAGACGGCGGAGGAGACCGTGCCGGCGCTTCTGGAGCGGCAGGTCCAGTCCAGCGTCTACTTCGAGGATTCCATCCGGTGGCTGGAGCAGAACGGCTTCGATACCGTGGTGGAGATCGGGCCGGGGAAGGCCCTCAGCGCCTTTGTGAAGAAAACTGCCAAGAGCATCCGGATCCTCAACGTGGAGGATCTGGCCTCTCTGGAGGCCACGGTGGAGGCTCTGAAAGGAGATACCCATGAGTGAGACCAAGCGGGCCGCCATTGTCACCGGCGGCAGCCGGGGCATCGGACGGGCCGTGTGCCTGGCCCTGGCGGAGCAGGGGGTCAACGTGGTGGTGAACTACGCCGGCAGCGCCGCTGCCGCCGAGGAGACCGCCGCCCTCTGCCGGGAGAAGGGCGTGGAGGCCATTGCCGTTCAGGCAAGCGTGGCCGACGCCGCTCAGGTGGACGCCCTTTTTGAGAAGGCCGTGGAGGCCTTCGGCCGGGTGGACATCCTGGTGAACAACGCAGGCATCACCAAGGACAACCTCATCGTCCGCATCAGCGAGGAGGACTTCGACGCGGTGATCGACACCAATCTGAAGGGGGCTTTCCTCTGCTGCAAGAAGGCGGCCCGCCTGATGATGCGCCAGAAGTGGGGACGGATCGTCAACGTCTCCAGCGTGGTGGCCCTCCGGGGCAACCCCGGTCAGGCCAACTACTGCGCCAGCAAGGCCGGCGTCATCGGCCTGACCAAGAGTCTCGCCAAGGAGCTCAGCAGCCGCCACATCACCGTCAACGCCGTGGCCCCCGGCTTCATCGACACCGATATGACCCGGGTGCTGTCGGAGAACGCACGCACCGCCATTTTGACTCAGGTGCCCCTGGGTACCTTCGGCCAGCCGGAGGACGTGGCCCGTACCGTGGCCTTCTTCGCCTCGGAGAACGCCGGTTACATCACCGGCCAGGTGCTGTGCGTGGACGGCGGCATGGCCATGTAAAGGAGAGAGCACATGGATAGAAGAAGAGTGGTAATTACCGGCATGGGGGCCGTGACCCCCGTGGGCAATACCGTGGAGGACAGCTGGCAGGCCATCCGCCAGGGCATCTGCGGCATTGCCCCCATCACCGCCTACGACACCTCCGCCCAGAAGGTAAAGCTGGCCGGTGAGGTGAAGAATTTCGACCCCACCCCCTACATCGACAAGCGGGAGCTGCGGCATTTGGACCGCTTCTCCCAGCTGGCCCTGGTGGCCGCCCTCCAGGCCTATGAGCAGAGCGGCCTCAACATGGACAGCGAGGACGCGGGCCGCTGCGGCGTGTTCTTCGGCAGCGGCATCGGCGGCTTCCAGACCCTCCGCAGCGAGTGCCTCAAGGGAGCGGAAAAGGGCTACGACCGGGTGTCCCCCTACTTTATCCCCATGGTCATCGGCAATATGGCCGCCGGTCATATCGCCATCCGTCTCGGGTTCAAGGGCACCTGCACCTGTCCCGTCACCGCCTGCGCCTCCGGCGCCTACGCCGTGGGCGACGCCTTCCGGTACGTCCGGGACGGCTACGGCGAGGTGGCCATGTGCGGCGGCGCCGAGGCGGCGGTGGACCCTCTGGCCATCGGCGGCTTCACCAGCCTGCGGGCGGTGACCACCACCGACGACCCCAATCGGGCCTCCATTCCCTTTGACGCCGAGCGCTCCGGCTTTGTGCTGGGCGAGGGCTCCGGCGCTCTGCTGCTGGAGAGCTACGATCACGCTGTGGCCCGTGGGGCCAGAATCCTGGGCGAGATTGTGGGCTACGGCGCCTCCTGCGACGCCTACCACATCACCGCCCCCACCCCCGGCGGAGAGGGCCCCGCGGCGGCCATGACCAATGCCCTGAAGGACGCCGGCATTGCCCCGGAGGAGGTGGGCTACATCAACGCCCACGGTACCTCCACCCCCATGAACGATTCCGGCGAGACCAAGGCGGTGAAGCTGGCCTTCGGCGACCATGCCTATCACCTGGCCATCAGCTCCACCAAGTCCATGACCGGCCATCTGCTGGGGGCCGCCGGGGCCATTGAGGCAGTGTTCTGCGCCAAGGCTCTGGCCGACGGCTACCTGCCCGCCACCATCCACCACCAGGTGAAGGACCCCGAGTGCGATCTGGACGTGGTGCCCAACGAGGGCCGCCAGGCGGACATCCGCTATGCCATGAGCAATTCCCTGGGCTTCGGCGGCCACAACGCCAGTTTGATTTTGAAGAAGTGGGAGGACTGAACCATGGAGCTTGACGCCAATCAGATTCAGGAGATCCTGCCTCACCGCTACCCCTTTTTGCTGGTGGACCGGATCACAAGCTACGAGCCGGGCAAAATGGCGGAGGGCCGCAAGTGCGTCACCGTCAACGAGCCCTTCTTCTGCGGCCATTTCCCCCAGTACCATGTGATGCCCGGCGTGCTGATCCTGGAGGCCCTGGCCCAGGTAGGTGCGGTGGCCATCCTCAGCGAGGAGGAGAACCGGGGAAAGATCGCCCTGTTCGGCGGGGTGAAGAACGCCCGGTTCAAGCGGCAGGTCCGTCCCGGGGACGTGCTGGAGCTGCGCTGTGAGCTGACCAACCGCCGGGGTCCCGTAGGCTTCGGCGTGGCGGAGGCCAAGGTGGACGGCCAGCTGGCCTGCCGGGCCGAGCTGACCTTTGCTATCCAGTAACGCAGCCCGGACCGTTTTTCCGCATCGGGAGCGGACCAGTCGCCGGAGGGAAGAGAACAGGAGACTATTTTCCATGCTGGAGAAGGAATTTTCAAGCGTGTATACCAAATTCAAGCTGCACTTCTATCAAAAGGTGTTCAGCCGCATCCAGGACCGGGAGGCCAGCCTCACCACGGTGGAGACCTTCTGCATGGAGATCATCCACGCCCTGGGGAAGCCCACCATCAATGAATTTGCCAGCTTCGTCAATATCTCTCCACCCAATGCCGCCTATAAGGTGAACAGCCTGGTGAAGAAGGGGTATCTGATTCGGGAGCAGTCTGACGATGACAAGCGGGAGTACCACCTGTGCGTGACACAGAAGTACCGGGACTACTACAACATCAGCTATCAGTATCTGGCCACGGTGATGCACCGCATTGAGGAGCGGTTTCCCCCTGAGGAGGTAGCCCAGTTGGAGCAGATTCTCCACGTGATCTCCCGGGAGCTGATGCCGGAGATCCCCATCCGGGAGCCGGGCGAGGTGCTGCCGGATCAGGAGCGTCCCTCGTAAGGCGCCCCAAAACAGGACAACAGGCCCCGGAGGACAACGGCGTCCTCCGGGGCCCTTTTGTCTGCCGCAGTGCGTGGAGAAGACTGACGCCTGGCGCGCTTTATTTGGTTCCCCGCAGGGACCCTTCCTTTTTGGAAGCAGGTATGGTATAATAACAAAATATGACAAAGCACTGCAAATATTACCTGACCCGCCCCCTCTTTCTTTTTGATAAAAAACGTGTTATAATGGCCCAAAAAAGAGGGAAATGGTGATAAAAGGAGTGAAAAAATGCCAAGGATCCTGTTTACCGCATCCACCTGCTCCCATATTCTCCAATTTCATCGGCCCTATCTGGCCGCCTTCCGGGACCTTGGCTGGACGGTGGATGTGGCCTGCGGCAGTCCGGCCGGAGACATTCCCGAGGCCTGCCGGACGGTGGAGATTCCCTTTGAAAAGCAAATGTTTTCCCTCCGCAACGGTGCGGCTCTGGTAAAGCTGCGGCGGCTGATGGCGGCGTCCTGCTATGATGTAGTCAGTTGTCACACCTCGCTGGCCTCCTTTTTCACCCGGATGGCCGTGGTGGGGCTGCCCAGGCGGCCCAAGGTGGTCTGTACTGCCCACGGCTACCTTTTCGGGGAGGAGAATCCCGCTGCCAAAGGGGTCCTTTTGGCAGCGGCGGAGAAGATGTGCGCCCCGGTGACCGACCTGCTGATGACCATGAACGGATGGGATACCCGCTACGCCGTAGACCACAAGCTGGGCAGGCGGATTGCGGAGATTCCGGGAATCGGCCTGGACGCCCACCGGCTGGACGCCGCCGGCGGGGAAACCCGGGAGGCGGTGCGGCAGTCCCTCGGTGTCGGGGCGGAGGATGTTCTTCTCCTCTACGCTGCAGAGTTCTCCCAGCGCAAGAGCCAGCAGGTGCTGGTGCGGGCCATGACGCTGCTTCCCCACCGGGTGAAGCTGGCTCTTCCCGGGCAGGGCGCCCTGTGGGAGGAGACCATGGCCCTGGCCAAGTCGTTGGGGCTGGAGGACCGGGTGTTCTTCCCCGGCCAGGTGAGCCGGATCTGGGAGTGGTTCGGCGCGGCGGACATTGCCGTGTCCGCCAGCCGCAGCGAGGGGCTGCCCTTCAATCTGATGGAGGCTATGTATTGCGGCCTGCCCGTGGTGGCCAGCCGGGTGAAGGGTCACACCGACCTGCTGGACCGGTCCGGCGCCGGGCTTCTCTATCCTTATGGTGACTGGCGGGCCTGTGCAGAGCAGGTCCAGCGTCTGATTTTGAACCCCGGGGAGAAGGGGAAGATGGGCCGGCGGGGCAGGGAGGCCGTGAGACCCTACTGCCTGGACAGTGTGCTGCCCCAGGTGATGGCCCAATATGCGGCCCTGATTCCTCTGGGCGGAGACATCTCTCAGGCATCCCAATCAGACAGGAGAAGCGAGCTATGATCAAAGAAAACCAACGCACTCTTAATGTCGTGAATGTCCTGCTGGACGCGGTCATTCTCCTGGCGGCCATGCCGGTAGCCTTCTGGATCCGTTTTTTTTGGCTGGAAAACGGTGTGATTTCCGTGCCGCTGGAGCACTATTTCCTGTTGCTGGTTTTTCTGATTCCGGTGCACCTGGTGGTGTTCGCCACCATGGGACTCTATGAATCTCTTCGAAAAAAGCGGTTATACTGGGAGATTGCCCGGGTGTTCTGGGGGTGTACCCTGAATTTCATCCTGGTGCAGATGGCCCTCTTCCTCTACAAGCAGGTGAACTTTTCCCGGGCTGTTCTGGTGCTCTTTTTCCTTCTCTCCTTCCTGGGGATGTGTGCCAAGCGGGTTTGTCTGCGCCTGATTTTGCGCCACTTCCGGCAGAAGGGCTTCAACCAGAAGCACGTGCTGCTGGTGGGGGACAGCCATATGGCCCTGCGGTACGCCCAGGTGGTGCGCCGCCAGCGGGCGTACGGCTATGAGATCGACGGGTATCTGGCGGAGCACGACTCCATCTCCGGCATTCCCTACCTGGGGACGGTGGAGGCCCTGGACCGGGTGCTGGAGCGCAGGTATCTGGATGAGGTGGTGGCCGCTCTCCCGGCGGAGGAGTTCCGCTTTACCCAGAGAATTATTGAAGCCTGTGAGAAAAACGGCGTGAAGCTGTCCATTATTCCCTTCTACGCCGAGTACATCCCCTCCAATCCTCAGTTTGACAACATCGAGGGGATCCCCCTGATGAACATCCGGCACATCCCCCTGGACAACTGGGTCCACGGGGCGGCCAAACGGACCTTCGATATTGTGGGGTCACTGGTGCTGCTGGTATGCACCTCCCCTATTATGCTGTTTGCCGCTATAGGCGTGCGGCTGTCCTCTCCGGGACCGGTGATTTTCCGGCAGGAGCGGGTGGGACGGAACAAGAAGCTTTTTACCATGTACAAGTTCCGGTCTATGAGGGTCAACGCGGACCAGGCAACCGCCTGGAGCCGGAATGTGGACCCCAGAAAGACAAAATTCGGGGCTTTTCTCCGCAAGTGCTCCATTGACGAGCTGCCCCAGCTGTTCAATGTGCTGCGGGGGGACATGAGTCTGGTGGGACCGCGTCCGGAGCTGCCTCACTTTGTCCAGCAGTTCAAGGAGGAAATCCCCCTCTACATGGTCAAGCATCAGGTCCGACCGGGCATTACCGGCTGGGCCCAGGTCAACGGCCTGCGGGGCGACACCTCCATCGAGGAGCGTATTCGCTACGACATCTATTACATCGAAAATTGGAATTTCTTTTTTGATCTCAAGATTCTGCTGATGACGCTTACCCGTGGTATCATCAATCAGGAGCAGCTGGGGCAGAAGGGCGCCGGAGCGGAGGAGAAGACCGTCGGCGTGCCGCGATAAACCTTGGGCCGGAATCGGTCTATCACATGTTGGGAGGAACACTATGGCAAGGCATAAAACAGGCAGAGGCGTCCTCGCCGGAGGACGCGGCAGAGAAACGTGGAAGGCGGCGGGGCTGACGGCGGCGTTTTTCCTGCTGATCTGTCTTTGCAGCAACTCCACTGCGAAATGGGTCGCGCTGCTGGTGACTTTGTGCGCCGCCGCCGCACTGCTGCTCCGGCAGGAGCAGGTCCGGGAGCGGCTCACCATCCCCTTTGCAGCGCTGAGTCTGTGGGTGGTGGCCAACGGCGTCTCCACCCTGTACGCCATCTCCGGAAAATTTGCCCTGACAGCCTTTGTGGTGATGCTGGCCTCCTTCGGGGTGGTGGTATTGCTGCTGGCTCTCGCCAATGGGAAGGGCAAGGAAGCGGGACGTGGCTTCGCCACCGTACTGGAGGGCGCCGCTGCTGTGGCGGGCCTGGTGAGCATCGACCTGCTCTCCACCCGCTTCATCAGCACCCCGGTGCTGTGGATCCTGGAGCGATTCACCCCGGATTACACCGTGCTGACCCCGGTGGAAGCGGGCATCCGCATGAATTCCATGTTTACAAACCCCAACGTCTTTGCCGGGTGCATGGGCATCGGGGTCTTCCTTTCCCTGGGACTGGCCCGCTCCACAGAGCGGGCCGGGCACCGGTACTACCACCTGGTCTGCCTCTATATCAACGCCCTGGCCTTTGTCCTGGCCTTCAGTATGGGCGGCAGCGGCACCATCGCCCTGGGTTTTCTGGTCTACCTGCTGCTGGAGCGCAAGCAGCGTCGGGGCGGCCTGCTGGTGCTGATGGTGGAGACTCTGGTGCTCACCGGTGCGGCGGGCTTCCTGGTATCCGCCACCTCCCTGGAGGAGTGGACGGGTTTCCGGCCCGTGCCCCTGTTGTGCGTGGTTCTGGGCGCCGCGGCGCTGTGCGCCGCCGACCGGTTTGCCGGTCAGCGGCTGGGGAAGGTGTTGGAGCAGCGGACCCGGGTGGTGCCCATCCTGGTGGGCACGGTGATTGTGGTGATCGGCGGCTTTGCGGTGGTGGCCATGCAGCTGACCGGTCCCGCCGCCCTTGGCGACGGGGAGACCCTCCGCCGGGCGGTCTATCCCGAGGCCGGAACCTACACCCTCTCGGTGACGGGAACGGGGACGGTAAACGTCACCCTGGAGAGCCAGAACCGGGAGGACACCATGATGCATACCAGCACGGTGCTCTACTCCGGTCCGGCGGACGGCGCGTCCGTGACGGTGCCGGAGGACAGCCTGGTGGTCTATGCCAACTTCTCCGCCCAGGGGGACGCGGTGCTGGAGACGGCGGTACTGGAGGGGGAGAGCGGTACGGTCAGCTTCCCTCTGGGCTACACCCTGCTGCCCAGCTTCATCGCCAACCGTATGCAGGGTCTCTGGGCCAACCAGAACGCCATCCAGCGCGTGGTGTTTTTTGAGGACGGCCTGAAGCTCTTTCGCCGCAGCCCCGTGGTGGGTCTCGGCATCGGCGCCTATCAAAACGGCATCATCAGCGTCCAGTCCTTCTTCTACGAGACCAAATATGCTCATAACCACTATATTGAGACCCTGGTGGAAACCGGCGTGGTGGGTCTGATCCTCTTCCTGGGCGTGTTGGTGACGGCCTTCTGGGCGGTAATCCGCTCCCGCCGCCTGGAGGAGGAGCAATCCCACCCCCTGACGGCGGCCCTGGGAGGCGCCCTCATCTTCATGGCGGGCCACGGGGCGGTGGAGGTGGTGTTCTCCTCCTATCCCTACCTGCCTCTGGCCTTTGGCGTGTTCGGCCTCATCTCCCTGTGCTGCGGGCAGACCATGCCTCTGGCCGGAGTGAAGTCCCAGGTGCGCCGGTGGACCGTGTGGGTGCTGGCGGCGCTTCTGGCGGTGTACGCCGTGCTGATCGGCTGCAATCTCTATGCCCGGTCCCTGGTGGATCGGGAGAAGAGCTTTTCGGCTTTGGAGCGGGCGATTTCTCTGGACCGCTTTGAGTGGGCCGACTATATGCTCTCCTATGTGATCAGCAGCCTGGACATGGAGGAGAGCGAGACCCAGATCCATCAGAAGGCGGAGGACTACGCCCAGCGGCTGGCGGAGGTGGACTCCAATACCGTGCCCCTCTATCTGGCCCAGTACTACTTCGGTCGGGAGGATCCCGCCCAGGGTTTTGTCATGCTGAACAAGTATGTGGACTATGTCGTTGCGGATCCGGAGACCTGGGAGAACGCCTTTGCACTGGTTCTGTCGTACTATCAGGAGACGGCGGAGTATCGCGATGGCGTTGAGGCGCTCTATCAGAAGATGACGGCTTGGAGTGAGGAGAATATGGGCAGCATCGCCTTGTCGGAGAACACCATGCGTCAATTGACGGCGCTGGGGATTATCGCGTAGGGCTGCTGCGGGAAATGAGAACGCCCCCGGAGGCCGGACCACTGGTCCGGCCTCCGGGGGCGTCCCTTATGCGTCCGGTTCCGGCAATGGGACTGCTCCGGGCGGTTCCGGGAGCGGCAGAATGTTACTCCGCCGGGCACTGGCGGCCGGTGTGGTCCATGTAATACTCACAGGTGAGAAGGAGCTGGGAGATGGGTACCACCTCATACCCCTGGCCCAGCATGTACTCTAAAATACCCGGCAGAGCCTCGGGGGTGTGGAGGGCGGCGTTATGGAAAAGGACAATGGAGCCGTTCTGGATTTTCTCCGTTACCCGCTGCGTGATTTCGGAAGCGGAGATCTCCTTCCAGTCCAGGCTGTCCACGTCCCACTGGATAGGCTCCATGCCGATGGAGCGGATGGCGGAGATCACGTGGTCGTCATACTCGCCGTAAGGGCAGCGGATCAGGGTGGGACGCACGCCGGTAACCGCCTCGATCTTGTCGTTGCAGGCCTCCACGTCGGCGGTGATCTCCTCGGCGGAGAGACTGTTGAAATGGGCGTGGGTATTGGAGTGATTCATCACCTCGTGGCCGGCCTCATGGAGGGCCAGCACCGATTCCGGATATTTCTCCACCCAATCCCCCACCACGAAGAAGGTGGCTTTCACGCCGTAGCAGTCCAGAATGTCGATGAGCTGCTGGGTGTCCTCGTTCCCCCAGGGGAATGCCGGTTTGCGCCATGGGCGTGTCGGCCCGGGAACGCCGGCAAAAAAGCGCCCCGCAGGCATCTGCCTGCGGGGGGCACATATGGGCGGCTATGGGGGAGAATCCTGGATATCGGAGAAGGCGTAGTGAATCTCCAGACGTCCGTCCTCGTAGACCCGAATCTCCCGGAGAGTCTCCGCCGCTGTGATCCGGTCCAGCTCCGTCAGCCGGCCGTGGCGGAGAAGGGCGTCTATCCACGGGTGGGAGCGGGGCTCCGCCTGGGCCTCCAGCAGATGCAGCTGGGCCTGGAGAGCCGCCTCCTGCCGGTCATAGTCCTCCCGGTAGCGCAGATACTCCTCCCGGCGGATGATCCCCTCCCGCTGATCCTCATAGGCGCCCTTCTTCAGCCGGTAGAGGCGGTCCAGGCCCGCCTGCAGCCTCCGGCGGTCCGCCTGCCGCTCCTGCCGCGGCGCCGTGTCCGCCTCTCGGGCCAGCGCCTCCAGATCCCCGGCCGCGGCAACGACCCGGTTCAGGTCCGCCAGAACGATCCTCTCCAGCTCAGCGTGAGAGACGGGGTGCCGGGTGCACACCGATGCGCCGTAGCGCTTGTAGGAGCCGCAGACGTAGAACAGGCCGCCGCTCTGCCGGGTTTTTACCATGGCCCGTCCGCAGTCGCCGCAGCGGAGAAGTCCGGCGAAGGGACCGACAGCTCCAGAGAAGTCCGGCTCCCGGCCCCGGGCATTCAGCAGGGCCTGGACCCGGTCCCACTGTTCCCGGCTGATGATGGCCTCGTGGGTGTTTTCCACTACCACCCAATCCTCCCGGGCCTGCTTTTTCGCTTTACCGTGGAGGGTGGGGCGGGCGCAGCGCCCCTGCTCCATGCTGCCCAGGTACATCCGGTTTTGCAGGATGCGGTGGATGGTGGCGTAGGTCCAGTAGGTGGTGCCCTCCAGCCGGCGGCCGTTGTTATACCGCTCTCCAAGGGCACGTTTGTACTGACTGGGGCAGGGGACCCCCTCCTGATTGAGAAGCTTGGCGATGCGGACCTTTCCCGTGCCGCTTTCAAAGAGAGAGAAGATCTGCCGGACCACCTGGGCCGCCGGCGGATCCACCAGCAGATGACCCCGGCGGTCCGGATCCTTCCGATAGCCGTAGCTGGGAAAGGCCCCGATGAACTCCCCACGCCGCTGCTTGGCGCGGATGGCCGAGCGGACCTTGTCCGAAATGTCCCGAGCGTATTGGGTGTTGAAGAGGTTCTTCATGGGCAGCAGGAGGTCGTATTTTCCCCGGCCGCTGTCCACGTGGTCGTTGACGGCGATGAACCGAACGGACAGGGCTGGGAACACCCGCTCCAGATACCGGCCCATCTCGATGTAGTCCCTGCCGAACCGGGACAGGTCCTTCACCAGCACGCAATCCACCCGGCCCGCCCGGATGTCCTCCTCCATGCGGCGGAAGGCGGGGCGGTCGAAGTTGGTGCCGGTGTAGCCGTCGTCCTGATAGAAGTCCACCAGGCGCAGCTCCGGATGGTCCTCCAGGTACTGGACCAGAAGCTTGCGCTGGTTGGCGATGCTGTCGCTCTCCGACTTGTCGCCGTCCTCCCGGGACAGACGGAGATACCCGGCAGTGTTCCAGTATTCCGCGGCAGTTCCCCTCCTTTCCGTGGGAGTTCGGAAGATCAGGTCCGGTGGGCCCGGATCAGTGCCCGGAGGAGCTCCTCCGGGGTTTTTTGACCGGTAAAAATGCGGATAATCTGCCGTTTTCGGACCGGCGGGGCCGGGGGGCGCTCCGCTGCAGGCATGGCTGATCCCTCCCCTCTCGGCGTCGCTGCGTGGCTCTTTTGTCGTCTCCTTCAGTCTATGCGCTGTGGGACAAAAAAAGTCCGCTGGGAAAAATCCATGGAGAGGGGGAAAGGGGCGCTGATTTCAACGGAAATCAGCGCCCCTTCCGAGGGATGAGAGGGATTTGTCAAAAGCGTTGCGGCGAAAGCGGTCTCAATAGCCCAGATCCTCGTCGATGAGCACCACCTCCATCTCCATGGAGAGCATGCACTGGGTGAGGATGACCAGCCCTCTGCAGATACGGTCGGGGCTGCTGCAGTCATAGCAGCGGTCCCCCTTGGCGGCACAGGGGGTCTTGCGGCCGAGCCGCTGGGCGTTCTTGGGCGCCGCGATGTTGCGCGTCCGGTCCAGAGCTCCGGGGAGGTCCGGTGCGATTTTGTTCCGGCCCACCACGAAATAGACCTTGCGGTGTCCGAACAGCGAGGCGGATACCCGGTTCCCGATGCCGTCCAGGTTGACGATGGCGCCGGTGTCCTCGGCGACGCCGTTGGCGGAGAGCAGGTAGACCTCCGCCTGGGCGGCCAAGCGCTGGACCTCCTGGGGGTCACCCGGGGTAAAGCCGTGGCGGTAGAGGGTGTTGTGCCGGCTCAGGCTCTCCCGCAGCCCAAGCTCCACCAGCGTCATGGAGCCGCCCATCCCCACGGTGACGCCGTCGATCTCCCGGTTGAGGTAGTCGGCGGCCTCGCTGCCGCCGGCAAAGACAGAGACGGTGAATCCGTTTCGCTCCAAGGCGCTGCGCAGCTTCTCAAAGGGCATGGTGTTCCCTCCTTTCCTTTGCAGGTAAGATGTAGTCGGCCAGGGCCTCCGCCGTATGGACCACTGCCGCCGCTCCTGCGGCGATCGTCTCCCCCTCCGGGGCGAAGCCGCAGAAATTTACGCCCAGACAGGCGATGCCGCAGGAGGCTGCCCCCTCTGCGTCATACCGGCGGTCGCCTACCATGAGGACCTGCTCCCGCTGGGCGGGAGAAATGCCGAACCGCTCCATCGCCATTCCAATGACAGCCGCCTTGGGATTTTCCTCCCGGGCGTGGGTGGTGCCCACCACATGGGTAAAGTAGGACGCCAGCCCCAGGTTCTGCAGCACCTGGCGGCAGGCCTCCGTCTCCTTGTTGGAGGCCACCGCCAGCTCCAGCCCCGCCTCCCGCAGACGCCGCAGCGTCTGGGGAAGGCCGGGAATGTTGCGGACCATCCGGTTTCCCACGATGTGGTAGTAGGTCATATAGAGGGCGGCGGCGCGCTCAGCCTCCTGGTCGGGGAGACCGCAGAGAACGGTGAAGCTCTCTATCAGAGGCGGACCGATGGCCTTCCTGGCGATCTGCCTTGTCGCCTTCGGCCTGCCCAGCTTCTCCAGGGCGTAATCCATGCAGGCATAGTGCCCCTCGCTGGAGTCGGTGAGCGTCCCATCCAGATCAAACAGAATATAGCGGTACATCGGATTCCTCCTGTCGTACGGGTCCTCTCCGGGAGGAACCGCCGCAGCCCGCGGGGCGCTACCGGGAGACATGCTGCACGGTCTTGTGGACAATCTCGGACATCTGGGGCCAGGTTTCGATGTAGCGGTCCAGGAAGAAGGCGTATGTTTCGTGGTTTTCCATGTTGGGGGAGAACACACGGTCGAAGCGCACCATGTTGTCCGCCGCCTCCTTCAGATTCTTGTAGGTTCCGGCGGCCACTGCGGCGATCATGGCGTCGCCCAGGCAGCCGGTGTTCTGGGTGTCGCTGGTGATGCAGATCTCCACGCCGGTGACGTCCGCGTGAATCTGCATCCACAGGTCGGACTGGGCCATACCGCCGCAGGCGTAGATGCGGCTGACCTTGTAGCCGCCGTCCGCCAGGGCACGCAGGCAGTGGGCGGTGCCGTAGGCCACGCCCTCCAGAATGGCTCTGGCCATGTGGGCGGTGGTGTGGACCAGGGAGAGGCCCCAGAAGATGCCCCGCGCAAAGGAATCGGCGTAGGGAACCCGGTTGCCCTGGAAGTAATCCACCATCACCAGACCGTCGCTGCCGATGGGCACGGAGCCCGCCTGCTCGTCCAGATAGTGGTACATGCTGACGCCCTTTGCCTTGGCGTCATCCTGCCACTGCTGGGGAATCAGATTCTGCTTGAACCAGGCCAGAATGGAGCCGCTGGAGGCCTGACCGCCCTCAATGAGGCTGGTCCCCTCCGTTACGGCATTGGGATAGGCGCCGTTGACGCCGTCCACGTGGAACTCCACCGGGGAGAGACCCAGCAGCACGGAGGAGGTGCCGCCGATGAGGGCCATATCGCCCGACTCCACCACGCCGGTGCCGATCATGCAGGTGATGGCGTCGATGCCGCCCTCGGCCACCAGGGTGCCCTCCGCCAGACCGAAGGCCTCCGCCGCCTGGGCGGATACATAGCCCACCACGCCCGCCAGGGGCACCACGTTCTGGCAGAGCATGTCCGCCAGCTCCTCCACGCCCATCTCCGCCAGGAAGTCCCGCTGCCAGCCCCCGTTGACGTCGTCATAGAGGCCCCGCACCGTGGCGGCGGATTTGTTGGCGCATTTGACGCCGGTCAGCTGGAAGTTGAGCCAGTCCGTGAACTCCATCACGGTGGCCACCTTGGCCCACACCTCCGGCTCATTTTCCTTGACCCACATGCTCTTGGGAATGAGACTTTCGGCGGGGACGCCGGAGGGGTAGAAGCGGGTCACATTGTGGTCGCAGCGGAAAATCCGCTCCGCCTGGGCCGCCGCGCGCACGTCCATCCACAGAATGGGCTTGCGGACGCACCGGTCCTCCCGGTCCAGAAACACCGCGGTGCTGGTGGTGCCGTCGCAGGCCAGGGCGGCGATCTCCTCCGGGGCGGTTCCGGCGGCCTCAATGGCGCCGGGGATGGCGATTTTCATGGCGGCCAGCCATTCGCTGTCGTCCTGCTCTGCCCAGCCGCTCTTGGGAAACTCCGTGTTGTATCCTGCCGTCTTGGTGCCGAGGCACCGGCCCGTTTTGTCAAAAATCGAGATCCGGAAGCCGCTGGTTCCGGCGTCGATTCCCATAAAATACTTCTTCTCCATCGCGTTCTCCTATTCAAGTAGGTGGTTGAGGTGGTTGATGTGACTGGGAAAGCGCTGCCGCGGTCTGCAGTGGTAGGGAGGACGGCGTCAGGTGTTCACCACGGAGCCGCCGTTGATGGGTATCACCTGGCCGGTGACGTAGCTGGCGTCGTCGGAGAGCAGGAAGGCAATGACGTTGGCAATCTCGCTGGGCTCGCCGAACCGCTTCATGGGAATGTACTGTATTTTTGACGGGGTGTCAAGGCGGGCGGAGCCTATGTTCCCGCTTCAGAGAAAATAAAAAAGCCGCTGCAGAAAGAGAAGCTCTGCGGCGGATGTCAGAGTATTTGCAGCGGCAGCCAGGCCGCCCCGTGCAACAAGACAATTGATTTTACGGAGAAAATAGTCTAATATTTTTCTATTGAACCGGGGATGGACGAAGATGGTCCAGCCTGTTGGAAAGAGAATGGATGGAAGAGAAAGGTCAGGACGATTCCTATGAGGAAGGAAAAAAAGCGCAGGAGAGCAGGCAAGGCCGCCCGGTGGAGGGGAATCAAAGGGTCGGTGATGATTTTCGCGGTGTTCTGTCTGGTGACAGTTATCTCCACCATATTATATGAGGTGCTTCCGCTGCCGAAAATCCCCTTCCTATGGGGAGAGGACGCCTTTTACCAGACCATTGTAATGGGGATGTACAACAGCCTTCTGGACTTTGCCGTTTTTAGTATTTTATTGACCGTCCTACTGAAGCGGCAGGAGAGGGCGGACACGGTGCAGCGGTACCTGGATGATCTGGATGCGTGCAGATTCTGGTTCAGCGATCAGGCGGCCCACAGGCTGCGATCTCTGATTCAGCTGCTTCAGGATGAGGGGGAGTATTCCCTTGATCTGACCAAATGCTATATATCGGAGATCATCTTGAAAAAACTCCGATATGAAAAGTGCAGAATGATGGGCGCGGTCTTCAGCGGCTCAAACTTAGAGCAGTCCACATTTGTTGCATGCAATTTCCAAGGGGCGTATTGTGAAAAAAGCCTTCTCAGGAAATGTACGTTTCAGGCGTGCAGTCTCCGGCTTTTGAAGGGCAGGGAGGTGGACATGAGAAGCAGTTCTCTCCAGGACTGTGACCTGGAATTGTGTGATTTCACCGATGCGGATCTGCGCTTTGCCATAATAAAAAATTGCAGCCTGAAGAAAGTCACTTTCTCGGGCTGCAATCTGGAGCGGACCAATTTGCTGGGTTGTACCAATCTCTGTGTTGAAGAGCTGGTGAAGTGCAGATCTCTGCGGTATGCAAAGCTGGATCCGGAAATTCGTGCCGCCGTACAGGCGGCTGCGCCTCACCTGCTGAACTGACGTGTATTTCCCCCTGGACCAACGGTACAAGAGACTTGTGCAGTTGGTCCAGGGGGGAATCGAACCCGCCGATGGCGCCGAAGCGCCATGCCAACCATGGCACTGGACTGCCTTTATTATATCGCGAAAAAGAAAAACCGCAACCATAAAATGGAGGTTCCCGTGAAATTTTCGCCTGCGGGGCCTCTATAGCAGCGCCGTCCCGGTCTGGGACGGCGCTTTTTGGAAGCGGCAGCGATTCACGGTTTGGATGGTTCTGTGATTTCCGGAAAGTAGGCGGCGAACACATGGCGCAGCTGCTGTTTGCTGACAAGCCCCAGCTTGCGCAGCACGCTGGTTTGCTGGTTGGCGATGGTCTTGGAGGAGGAGTGGAGGGCCACAGGCATTCCCAGCATGTGTTGAAAAACCGCCAATTCCGCCGAGGTCAGGCGCTGCAAAAGGGCCGAGCAAATCAGGTGCGATTGGGGCGTGACCCCCCGTGCGGTTTCCAGAATGGTGGGCACCAGGAGGGAAAATTGGCTTTTCATCACGTAGGCGGAGGCGAAGGCCTCCATGCTGGCCTGGATCACTGTGGCAGGGGCGTCATAGGAGGTCAGGAGAATCACCTTGGCCTGGGACTCCAGACGGATTCGGCGGGCCGCAGGTACGCCCGCCATGGGACCTTCAGTCAGCGCCAGATCCATCAGCACCACGTCCGGCCTCTCTCGGACGGCAGCCCGGAGGGCCGGTTCCCCCTCTGAAAAAATGCCTGTCAATGTCAACTCCTTTTGGGCAGCTAAAGTCTGCTGGATCAAATACTGAAAATCGGGATCATCCTCCACCACCATGATACGGGTCAATTCCATGCCACGTTCTCCTTTCTGGGTATCTGACGTTTGATGGGGAACTGCAGGGAAAAGACGCTGCCTGTGCCAGGCGAGGAGGAAACCTCTATGCGGCCGCCGTGGGCAATCATGACATTCCAGCAGTAGTAGAGCCCCAGACCCAAGTTTTGTTCCCCGTTCTTGGTAGTATAGTAGGGCTCAAAGATGTGCTTGACCATCCCTGCATCCATGCCGCAGCCATTGTCGGACACGGTGAGGGTAGCGCAGCGCCTGTGGGGGGCGGTCCGGTAGGCGAGCGTCACCCGGCCGTCCTTTCCGGCGGCCTCCAGGGCATTGGCAATCAGATTGCGCAGCGCTTCCTCCACATGGGCCTCGTCACACGGTAGCGGCTCGTTGTCGCAAAAAGAGACCGTTACGGCGGCTCCTGCTCCGGGGGCGCCGTTGAACTCCTCTGCCAGATTCCGCAGAAGCGTTCCTACGTCGCAAGGTGCCGGAGTCAGGTCGATTTTCTGAGAATAGAGCTGGGTGCGGCTGATAAACTGCTTCAGGTGGGCTGCCGAGCGGCGGAGAATCTCCACCTCCCGGGCGGGAGCTCCCTGGGCGGCCAAAAACTCGGTGCACCACTCAATTTTGGCCAGGTCATTTTTCAGGGCATGGCCCACATATTGGGCATTTTTCTCCAGCACCAGACCACCGCTGCTCCAATCATAGGTCTCCCGCCGGAAGCGGATGCCCCAGATTCCCTCTCGGAAGGCATGATAGAGGAAGTAGATCAGGACGAACAGGACCACGATGAGGTTGAACTGCCACAGCTTGCTGAGATTGGGAATTCCAAGGGCATGGTAGGGGAAGGCGGAAACCAGCCAGAACCACAACGGCGCCAGGAGGCTGGCCGCAGCCAGGCGGCGCTGGCGGGAATTGGCGCTCAGTCGCTCTTCCATCAGAACGTGAAGGAGAATCCCTGTTCCGATGAGACCGTAGCACCAGTTGTATAGTCCTATTGCCAGACAGAAGGCGGGGTCTCTTTGGAGTGCAAGCGTCTGGGTGCAGGGAAAGATCAGCGCCAGCAGCAGGCTGGGCAGATATACCAGCGTCCGCATGCGGCGGAACAGACGGGGGCGGGTCTGATCCATCCGATGAAAGTACAGGCAGAAGACCACCACCGCCGGCATGGAGAGGTAATAGAATGCGGCGCTGAGCAGGGAGTAGAGGAGCTCTGAAAAGGCGGGCGACCAGAGTCCCCGGCGGATCAATGCCGGTCCCAGAGTGTAAAACAGATACTCCTTCAGCGTGCCGACGCTGAACATTATACCACTGCCAAAGCACCAGAGATTCAGCGGATTTCTGGGGTTGGAGACCAGAATGAGGGTGAAGACGGTCCAGATCAAAAAGGTGAATAGCAGCATCAGTTCCCCGGGGAACCCGTCCATTACAACATTGATTTCTGTCAAAACGCGGCCCATGGGATCCCCCCTTGCGATACAGGTAAAAGCATTATAACACAAAGAGCGGAACATTTTCAAATAGAAAGAAATCTAATAGAGGACAGGAGGAGCTTCCTTTCCCGGTTCGGCTGCAGGGAGGGACGGCCCGGAATGGGGCCGCGGCAGGGTCTCGGCTCCCGGGGCGCATTTACACATCACCCCAGGCGGCGTCGAAAGAAATAGAGACCATTTTCTGATCCCGCTCCACGCAGTAGATGGGCAGCTGACGGGTGGCGGCGGAGGTCATCACCGCGCTGGGAAAATTGACCACCGCCGCCATAGCCGCCACTGCGGCCACTGCGGCAGCGGCGGCCAGAATGCGGCGTTTGATGAAAAACAGTTTCATAAGAGAGCCTCCTTTTTATTTTTTTCCCAGTCTATGCCCGGGACGTGTCCTGTTATGTTGTTTCTGTGTCCCCGTGACCTACTGGACAACCATCGTGAAATCTGCTACACTGCAGATACCATACCCCTACCGTGTTCCCGGTGCCGGGAGAAAGGAAGCAAACAGATGAAAAGGACCCGTATTCTGGCGGCCGCACTCCTGGCGGTCCTGCTGATGACGACCACAGCCTTCGCCTCCGTCAAGTCCGCCAAGGACGTTCCCACTTCCAGCTGGGCATACAAGCCCGTGTCCTATGTGCTGGAGAAGGGCATCATGGAGACGGATGCTCAGGGCAATTTCCGCCTTCAAGAGGAGATGAGCCGGGGGGAATTTGTCTATAGTCTTTGGTGCGCCGCCGGCCGTCCCACCCCGGCGGCGGCCTCCCCCTTCCGGGATGTGAGCGCCTCCAGCCGGTACTATAAGGCCGTCAGCTGGGCGGCGGCGGAGAAGGTGGCCTCCGGCACCTCAGCTACTACCTTCTCGCCCAACACCACCCTCACCCGGGAGCAGGCCTTTACCTTCCTCTGGAAGGCCCTGCCGGTGCTGGGGCTCACCCAGGGCAGCGGCGGCGCCCTCACCGTGTTCCGGGACGGGGACACCGTCAGCAGTTGGGCCCAGACGGCGGTAAAGGCCCTCTACGTCCAGGGAATTGTCACCGGTACCAACGAGAACAAGCTGGAGCCCAAGCGGACGGTGAAGCGGGGGGAGGCGGCATCCCTTCTCTACGAAACCATTGGGCAGAAGCAGACCACCGCAGCCTGGAGCTGGTTTGACGACGCGGTGTTTATCGGGGATTCTGTCTCCCTGAAACTGAATTACTATGTGACCAAGCAGCGCCAGAGCGACAGCGGCTATATGGGGACGGCCCAGTTCCTCACCTCCGGGAGCCTGGGCAGCGGAAACGCCCTCTGGGACGTGAGCAGCCAGTCGGTGCATCCCACCTATCAGGGGGAGAAGATGAAGCTGGAGGAGTCCATCCCCCTCACCGGAGCCAAGAAGGTGTACATCATGCTGGGGATGAACGACGTGGGCATGTACGGGCCGGAGAAGTCCGCGGAAAATCTGGAGACCCTGCTGGACAAAATCCAGGCAAAGGCACCCGGCGTTTCCTTCTACGTCCAGTCCGCCACGCCCATGTGCAAGGGGGCGGAGAAGAAGGCATTGAACAACGACACGCTGACGGCGTATAACCGGCTGGTGAAGGAGCTGTGCATCCGCCGGGGCTGGCACTATGTGGACGTGGCCTCGGTGCTTCAGGACGGAGAGGGCTATCTGCCCACGGCTTACTGCAGCGATCCCCAGGGGATGGGGATTCACTTTACCGACACGGCCTGTCAGGTGTGGATCGACTACCTGCGGACCCACACGGACTGAGGAGGGACGGCAATGAAAAGAGCAATTTGGCTTGTTGGCCTTTTGGCGGCGTTGTGCCTGTGCCTGACCGCCTGCGGCGGGGAGGAGAAGACGGCGGACCTGGACGTGCACGAGGCGCTGGCGGCCATGCTGGAGGAAGCTCCCATTGAGGAGGCCATGGAGCTGACGGAAGCGGATATGCTGAATTTCTACGGCATTGAGGCCGACCAGATGGACGACTTTGCGGCGGCCCTCTGCGCCGTAGGTATCAAGGCCGATGAACTTGTGATTGTGAAAGCGGCGGACGAGGACAGCGCCGCAGCGGTGGAGGCGCTGCTGCAGCAGCGTATCGAAAACCGGAAGAGTGAGTTCCAAAACTACATCCCGGAGGAGTACGAGGTGCTGACCCACGGCACGGTGGCTCGGAACGGCGTCTATGTGCGGCTGATCGTCTCCCCCCAGTACGAGGCGCTGGAGGCGCTCTACGACGGCCTCCTGGCGGGGTAACAACGGAAAAAGAGAAGGGACCTTCAATGAAGGTCCCTTCTCTTTTCGCTCGTTGCCGGGGCAAAAAGATCCGCCCTTCGGATGAAGGGCGGATCTGCCGGAAGGTTTCCTCACGCATCCTCGCGGCAGGGAGGATACTCATTGCATAGCAGCCGGTAGGGAGGCTCATCCTCCTCAATGGCCGGGAACCGTCCCAGCGGTTCATAAAACCGGTTGTCTGTGTTGTCATCATTGCACATACTTACCTCGCCGATCAAGGCGGGACCTCCGCCGGCTCGGACGGTAAACTGGTGGTAACACCGGGGGAAGAGGGTCAGACTTTCCCCCGGGCGAAGCACTACCTCGCTGCCCGCGGGAACCAGCAGCCGGCAGCCGTCCCGGCACACGGACACCTCCGTCTCCGCCAGTCTCTCGTCCTCTGTGGCGTTCCACAGACGGAACACCACGTCGCCGCCGCCCCGGTTGATGATGTCCTCCATCTTGTACCAGTGGAAATGATTGGGGGACAGCTGCCCCTCCCGGAGATACATGATCTTCTCCGCGTAGGGCTTGGGATACCGGCTGTCCTTGACGCTGCCGTTGCGCAGGGTGATGAGCGCCAGTCCCAGCTGGTCATAGCGGCCCATTCCGTAGTCCGTCACATCCCAGCCCAGGGCATTGTCCCGAATCTCATCATAGGCACGGCCCTTCTGGGCCCACTCCGCCGGCGAGAAGCGGAGAAAGGGAGGCAGGGCGAAGCGATAGGCCTCCAGCATGGCCTCAAACTCCCGGATGACGGCGTTGATTTCCGAACGCTTCATAACAGATTCCCTCATTTCTGTTCAAATTCTTTCTGCCCTCAGTGTAAAAGTTCCCTATCCGTTTGTCAAGGGCAGAGCGTGAAAACAGCCGTCCGATCTCCCGGAAAGGGAGTCGGGCGGCTGTTTCTCATATGGAACAGGGGAGGTGGATTTATTCCAGCTCCAACGCACCGGTGTACAACTGGTAGTAAGTGCCCTTCAGCGCCAGCAGCTCCTCGTGGGTGCCCCGCTCGATGATCCGGCCATGGTCCAGCACCATGATGGCGTTGGAGTTCTGGACGGTGGAGAGCCGGTGGGCGATGACGAATACCGTCCGTCCGGTCATTAGGGCGTCCATACCCTGTTGGACAATGGCCTCGGTCCGGGTGTCGATGGAGGAGGTGGCTTCGTCCAGAATCATCACCGGCGGATCCGCCACAGCGGCCCGGGCAATAGCCAGCAGCTGCCGCTGGCCCTGGGAGAGATTGGCGCCGTTGCCGGACAGCATGGTGTTGTATCCCTCCGGCAGACGGGTGATGAAGTCGTGGGCGCCGGCCAGTTGGGCGGCCACTACGCACTCCTCGTCACTGGCGTCCAAGCGGCCGTAACGGATGTTATCCATTACGGTGCCGGTGAAGAGATTGGTGTCCTGAAGCACGATGCCGAGAGACCGCCGCAGGTCCGCCTTCTTGATCTTGTTGATGTTGATGCCGTCGTAGCGGATTTTGCCGTCGGCAATGTCGTAGAAGCGGTTGATAAGGTTGGTGATGGTGGTCTTGCCTGCGCCGGTGGAGCCCACGAAGGCGATTTTCTGGCCGGGTTTGGCGTAGAGACTCACGTCGTGCAGCACCGTCTTCCCCTCCACATAGGCGAAGTCCACGCCGAAGAACCGCACGTCGCCGGCCAGCCGGGTGTAGGTGGTGGTGCCGTCGTGGTGGGGATGCTTCCAAGCCCACACGTTGGTCCGCTCCTCGCACTCGATGAGATTGCCGTCGGGCCCCTCCTTGGCGTTGACCAGGGTAACGTAGCCGTTGTCGTCTTCCGGCTGCTGGTCGATGAGCTCAAAAATCCGCTTGGCGCCGGCGAGGCCCATGACCACGGAGTTGATCTGGTTGGACACCTGGCCGATATTGCCGGTGAACTGCTTGGTCATGTTGAGGAAAGGTACCACGATGCTGATGCTGAAGGCAAGGCCCGAGAAGCTGACGTTGGGGGCGCCGGTGAGCAGCAGGGTGCCGCCTACCAGGGCCACGATCACATAGAGCACGTTGCCGATATTGTGGAGGATGGGCATAAGGGTATTGGCGTAGCGGTGGGCCCGGCGGGCGTTTTCAAAGAGGTCGTCGTTGACGGCGTCAAAGCCGGCCATTGCCTCCTCCTCGTGGCAGAAGACCTTGATAACCTTCTGGCCGTTCATCATCTCCTCCACGAAGCCCTCGGTGCGGCCCAGGGCCTCCTGCTGGCGGATGAAGTACCGGGCGGAGCCGCCGCCCACCTTCCGCACTACCAGCAGCATCACAAAGGTGCCCAGCAGTACCACAAGAGTCATCCACAGGCTATAGTAGAGCATGATACACAAAACCGTCAGCGTTACCACGCCGGTGATCATCAGCTGGGGAAAGCTCTGGGAGATCATCTGGCGCAGAGTGTCGATATCATTGGTGTAGTAGCTCATGATATCGCCGTGGTTGTGGGTGTCAAAGTAGCGGATGGGCAGGTCCTGCATGCCGTCGAACATCTTCTCCCGCAGCTTGGCCAGAGACCCTTGAGTGATGACGGCCATCATCTGACCAAAAGCGAAGCCGGCCAGCAGGCTGATGAGATAGAAGGCGGCCAGCAGGCCCACCAGGGGGAGAATCCGACCGGCGGCGGCGGACCAGTCGCCGCTTTTCCAGCACTCCTCCACCACTGCCAGTACGTTCTGAAGGAAGAGGGAGGGGAGGGAGCTGACGATGGCGTTGACCAGAATGCAGGCGATGGCCACCGGCAGCAGCACCGGGTAGAAACTGAAGAGGGTTCGGATCAGACGACCGATGATTCCCTTGGTCTGGGGACGGGAGGAGGGGTTACGCGACATCGTGCTCACCTGCCTTGTTCTGAGAGGTATAGACCTCCCGGTAGATTTCGTTGGTTTTCAGCAGCTCCTCGTGGGTGCCCACGGCGTTGATCTTACCGCCGTCCATCACAATGATCCGGTCGGCGTCCTGCACGGAGGCCACCCGCTGGGCGATGATGATCTTGGTGGTTTCCGGAATAAACTCCCGGAAACCCTGGCGGATGAGGGCATCGGTACGGGTGTCCACGGCGGAGGTGGAGTCATCCAGAATCAAAATCTTTGGCTTTTTCAGAAGGGCGCGGGCGATGCACAGCCGCTGCTTCTGGCCGCCGGAGACGTTGGTGCCGCCCTGTTCGATGTGGGTGTCGTAGCCGTCGGGGAACTGGAGAATGAACTCCTCCGCCTGGGCCAGACGGCAGGCGTGCTGGATCTCCTCGTCGGTGGCGTCCTTGTTGCCCCAACGGAGGTTCTCCTTGATGGTGCCGGAGAAGAGCTCATTTTTCTGCAGCACCACCGACACCTGGTTGCGCAGCACCTCCAGATCGTACTGCCGCACGTCCACGCCGCCCACCTTCACTGTACCCTCGGTGACATCGTAGAGCCGGGAGATCAGCTGGATGAGGGTGGACTTGGAGGAGCCGGTGCCGCCGATGACGCCGATGACCTCCCCGGAGCGGATGTGAAGGTTCACGTGGGACAGGGCCATCCGTTCGGCGGTCTTGGAGTATTTGAAGCTGACGTCGTCAAAGTCGATGGAGCCGTCCTTTACGTCCATTACCGCGCCCTCAGGGCTGTGGAGGGTGCTCTCCTCGGTGAGAACCTCCACGATTCGCTTGGAGGACTCACCGGCCAGGGTGACCATGACGAACATCATGGACAGCATCATCAGGCTGCTGAGGATCTGGAAGCTATAGGTCAGCATGGCGGACATCTGGCCCACGTCCAGCTCCAGGCCCTGGGTGGAGATGACCAGATAGGACCCGAAGGACAGCACGAACACCATCACCAGATACATGCAGAACTGCATCAGGGGCATGTTGAGGGCCAGAATCCGCTCAGCCCGGGTGAAGTCGGTCTTCACGTCCTCGGCGGCATGGCCGAACTTCTGCTTCTCAAAGTCCTCCCGGACGTAGGACTTCACCACCCGCATACCCTTCACGTTCTCCTGGATGGAGCTGTTGAGGGCGTCGTACTTCTTGAACACCCGGCGGAACAGGGGCAGGGTTTTGCGGATCACCAGGGCCAGACCGAAGCCCAAAATGGGAATGGTCACCAGGAAGATGGCGGCCATCTTTCCGCCCATGACGAAGGCCATGACGAAGGAGAAGACCAGCATCAGGGGACTGCGCACGGCGGCCCGGATGATCATCATGTAGGCCAGCTGCACGTTGGTCACGTCGGTGGTCATACGGGTGACCAGACTGGATACGGAGAAGCGGTCTATGTTCTCAAAGGAGTAGGTCTGAATCTTGTAGAACATGTCTTTCCGGAGGTTTTTGGCCAAGCCGCAGCTGGCGGTGGCGCAGGTGGAGCCGGCCAGGGTGCCGAACAGAAGGGAGAAGACGGCCATGACGGCCAGGATCACGCCGTACCGGGCGATGACGTCCAGACCGCAGCCGGCCTTGATCTCGTTGACCAGGTTGGCGGTGAGGAAGGGGATGATGCACTCCAGCACCACCTCCAGGGATACGAAGATGGGGGTGAGAATCGTAACGGTTTTGTACTCCCGTATGCTTTTCATCAGCGTTTTCACGATCATAGATGATCCTCCTTCACTTGACAGGATGGACATTGCTCCTCACAGGAGAGGAAGTCCTCGTCGGTGTCCAGGGCGGTCCAGTGCTCCGCCAGCAGATTCAGGGTGTCCAGCAGGTCCCTGCGCCGCTGGGGGGAGAGACAGGAGAGCATCTTCTCCACCTGCCGCTCGTACCGGCGGCAGCTCTGCTCCGCCTGTCTGCGGCCCTCCTCCGTCAGCTGCAGCACCAGATGCCGGCCGTCCCGGCGGCTGCGGACCTTTTCAATGAGGCCGTCGGACTCCATTTTGATGATGATTTCACTGAGGGAGCCGGACTGGACGCCCAGCAGGTCCTGCAGTTCCCGCTGCAGCAGCTCCTCCCGCTGCAGTAAAATGTAAAAAATTTGCCGCCGGCCCGTTTTTCCGCCGGTTTTAAAGTATAAAAAATGGCCGCATCGCCTGAGATGCCGAATGATCTCATAGGAAATGTGGTCGTCTTCCATGTGCAGTCCCCCTGTTTGCAGGAAATTCAGTAGCACTATCTTACAGCGGTGTATTTTAATTGTCAAGGTACCTTGTTATTAAAAGTCGCATTCTGTAAAACCGGGTAGAAGAAAGAACGGAGAAGAGGCGAACCTCTTCTCCGTGGAGCAGGGGACGGTCACTCCGGTTGGAGAAGAGACCGGTCCCGGCGGCGCAGATAGAAAAAGTAGAGAAGGCATGCGGTCAGACTTACCGCCGCTGAAGCGGGAACAGCCAGACTGATGGTGAACATGCCGGTGTCCGGCAGGCGGCTGAGGTAGTAGGAGAGGGGAATACGGACCAGAAAGGAGGACAACAAGCCCTGGGCCATGACAAAGGTGGTGCGCTGGCGGCCGTTAAAGTAGCCGAGAAAACAGAAAGTGAGGGGGACCATCAGGTATTCGAAGGCACTGCCCCGCATATAGTCGGCGGTGGCGGCGATGACGGCCGGGTCCTTGTCGAAAAGAGCGGCCAGGAATCCGCCCCGAAGGAAGGCGGCAAGAAAGATGATGGCGCCAAAGAGGAAGGAAATCCCCTGGGCGGTCATCAGGGCCTGCACCGCCCGACGGGGCTGGCGAGCGCCCATATTTTGGGAAACAAAAGCGGAGAGAGCGGAGAGAAAGGCGGAGGGAACGATGGAGAGGACGGCAAAGTACTTCTCCGAGATGCCGATGCTGGCGGAAGCCACCACCCCCAGGGTGTTGACAATGCTGGTGATCAGGAGGAAGGATACATGGACCAACGCATCCTGAAGGGCGATGGGAAGCCCCACCCGCAGAATGTTCCGTGCGGTTTTTCTGGCGGCAGCGCCGGGGCGGGTGACGGCGAAGGGGAGAGGATGGCGGCGCAGGTAGAGAAGGGAGAAGAGGACGCTGGCGGCCTGGGCGATGACGGTGGCCAGGGCAGCTCCGGCGGCGGCCATGTGGAAGCCTGCCACGAAGAGAAGATCCAGCGCCACGTTGACGGCGCAGGCCACCAGCACAAAGAGGAGGGGAGAGCGGGAATTGCCCACCCCGCGGAATACGCCGCTGACGGCATTGTAAGCGGTGACAAACACCATACCGCCTCCACAGATGCGGACATATCGCACCGTCTCGCTCATGGCCTCCGCCGGCACATTCATCCACAGGGCGGCCTGGGGCGCCAGAGCGATCACCGCGACGGTGAGGAGCAGGGCCACCACAGCAAACAGGCGGATCATGGTAGCCGTCACAATTCCGGCGGTTTCTTTGTCTCCGGCGCCCACTGCCTGTCCAACCAGAACGGTGACCCCCATGGTGAGTCCCGCCGCCACCACGGTGGCGGTCTGCATCATCTGGCTGCCGGTGGCCACGGCCGCCACGCTGGCGGTGGAGGAGAACTGCCCCACCACCGCCAGATCCACGGCGCCATAGAGGGCCTGGAGCACCAGGGAGAGCATGAGAGGGAGGGCAAAGCGGAGCAAGGCAGGTACGATGGGGCCGGAGAGAAAGGCGTTTTCCGGTGCGTTGGACTGGGACATGGCGGTATTCCTCCTGCAAATTTTGTGAGAAATGAAAAATCGCCAACAAGCATACACTTGTTAGCGATAATGTACCAAACGAAGCGTCCTCGACGCGCTTTCAGCATATCACGGTCCGCAGCGGATGTCAAATCCTTTCTGACCGCCGCCGGAATCCCTCCGGGTTCCGGCGGCGGTTGGCCGCTATTCGGTATCGCTGAGAATCTCCCGGTGCTTGTCCACCACGCTGATGGTCAGCTCCGCCGGGTTGTCGGTGCCCGGGTCCTCCAGCACCCGCAGCACGTGGGAGGAAATGTAGGAGGTCTCCAGAAGGTCGCCGTCCGTATTCCGCGCCTCACAGTAGGGGCTGAAATTGTCGCCGATGATGAGCCAGGCCTCCTCGGTCTGCACGATGCGCGTCACCTCGATGGGAGCCACCCCCATCTGCATGTCCGTGGGGGTGTAGGGAGAGCTGCCGCCCCAGGCGTAGCGCTGTCCGTAGAGCATGTCGTATTGCAGGGTCTGCAGGCCGGAACGGTAGGTATTTTCCTCCGCGCACTGCTGGTGGTAAGCGTTGAGGATGCCGTCGCTGATTCCCAACCGCTCCAGCACCGCGGCCGATAGCTGGTAAGCCGCCAGATCCTGGTCCACCCTGGCGAGACCCAGGTTGTCCCAGATCACATACTCTGTGCGGTAGAGGGTGGAGGACACCATATCCTCCGCCCTCAGGTTCAGGGCGGGCAGATGGTCGCCGTAGAGCACCAGCGCCGTCTTCTCCTCCCGCTTGGCGAGGGTATTCACCAGATTTCCGACGAACAAATCCATTTCCCGGATCTGGTTGACGTAATACTCTATGGCGTAGCGGTAGTCCTCGTCGGGACAGTCCACCACGGTGATGGCCGGGTCCTCCAGCACCTGGGAGACAGGGTACTTGCCGTGGCCCTGAACGGAAACAGTGAAGACGAAGTCCGTCTGATTTTCTGTGGCGTCCAGGGCCTTGAGAATCTGGCTGGTGAGGATGCTGTCCTTGGCCCAGTTTTTGGGGGTCATGGAGGCCTGGGGCATGTACTCCAGAGCGGTGAAGTCGTCAAAGCCCAGGTTGGCATAGACCTGGTTGCGGCTATAGAAGGTGGCACGGTGGTTGTGGATGGCGTGGGTGCCGTAGCCAAGATCTTTCAGAATGTAGGCGGTGGACTCCGCAGTTTGATCCATGAGGCAGGTCTCGTAGGGGTATTCCCCAGGGCCGAAGAGCCGGGTGCTCATACCGGTGAGCACCTCGCACTCCGTGTTGGCGGTGCCGGCCCCCACCACGGGCACCGTCAGATAGCCGGTGGAATATTCGGCCTGGAGAGCCTCCCAGTTGGGGGCCGCCGGGACGGACAGAGTGAGGCCCTGAATCTGAGCAGGGTTGATGAAGGACTCCAGCTGGACGTAAATGACGTTCACGTCGGTGAGAGCGGGGCCGGAGGAGGGAACCAGCTGATCCGTCACATGGAGGACCAGAGACTCGTCATAGCCGGCAGGCCGCCGGATTCCCTTGTTCAGCCAGGTCTGGAGAAAGCAGTAGGAGAAGCCGTAGTCCTCATAGGCGAAGGCCAGGTTGGCGAAGGTGGTGGACAGCTGTCCGGCGGCAAAGGAGACGGTCGCGGCCCCGCCCAGAAGCGCGCCGGAGAGGAGAAGGCCCAGAGCGCCCGCCTTCAGCCGCCGCCGGAGGGGAACGGTGCTGCGGGGACCTCTCCAGAAGAGCACCGCCAGCCCCAGCACCGCCGCTGCCAGACAGATGACCAGCAGCACGATATAGCCGGTGGAGAGGTAGTTGGGAAGGGTATCCAGCCCCGTGTTCAGCACGGTCAGATCGGAGGTGGTGAAGGGGGTCATCCGGTTGAGAAGAATGAAGCCGTTGACGCCGCCGGCCACCAGCCAGATGAGGGATACCATGATGCACCAGAAAAACCGCCGCCGGAAAAACAGGGCGGGGGACAGGGTGACCAGCACAATCAGCACGTTGACCAGAAGGGCAAGCGGCTGGTGGAGGATAAAGTCGAAGAGAGAGGCGGGGCCGTTGGTGAAGGTCTTGTGATTGAAAAGTTCCGCCACCAGCGTGACCACCAGGGCCGTCAGCGGAAGGGCCGTAAAGGCGGTGCGCTCCTTGGTATACCAACCGTGACCCGATTTCTTTGGCGTAAGGGTGACTTGATCCATAACAGACATATCCTTTTCCATGATTCCGAGATTATAGCTTGTTTTCTCTCCAATTTCTACTGCCTTTTTGCACAAGAATTTCCTTGCAGATGTAGGAATTTGAATAATTGAGGGGAATAAAGAGTGAAAAAGCGCCGCGCCGGCTCTTTGTGAAGAGAGAGCCGGCGCGGCAGAGCAGAAATCAAAGAAAAGAGGCCAGGGTCAGAAGGATGAAAAGTCCCCCGAAATTCACCAGGGAAAAGCGCAGCAGAAAGGGACCGGCTTTAGCGCCTTCGGAATTGAGGTAGAACTTCATAGCGATGAGGCTGGCCAGGGAGGCAATGGGGGTGCCGAGACCTCCCAGGTCCACCCCTAAGAGAAGGCCCCGCCAATCGCTGGTAAAGCCGGCCAGCAGTACAGAGGCGGGCACGTTGCTGATGAACTGGCTGGCCAGGGCGGAGGTGAGGAGGGCACTGCGGTCCATCCAGCTCGCCAGCAGCTGCCGCAGAGCGGGGATTTCTCCCATGTTGCCGGCGAAAATGAAGAAGAAAATAAAAGTAAAGAGGAGACCATAGTCCACCCGGGCCAGCAGCTGCCACTTCATCACCAGCAAAACGATCACCACTACGGCGGTGAGAATCCCGTAGTGGAGCACCCGGAATACAGACAGGAGGCACAGGAGAAATAGCCCCGTCAGTACCATCAGCAGCCGAAGATCCCGGATAGACGCCCGTTGGGGGAAAGACACCTGCACCGTGCGGCTGGGGCCGATCAGCGCTCCAGCGGACAGGGCCAGCAGGCTCAGAAGGGTGAAGGGCAGCAGAGTGCCGAAAAAGTCTCCGGCGGAGAGGCCGAAGGCGCCGCAGAGGAAGAGGTTCTGGGGATTGCCCACAGGGGTGGCCATGCTGCCGAGATTTGCCGCCACGGTCTGAAGGATCACCACCGGGATGATCCGGTCCTTCTGTCCCGCCATCTCCAGAATCAGGATGGTGAAGGGGACGAAGGTGATGAGGGCCACATCGTTGGTAATGAGCATAGAGCTGAAAAAGGGCAGCAATACCAGCAGCAGGGACAGCACCCGCAGCGGTTTTCGCCCTGCCAGCAGCCGCTGGGCCAGCACCACAAACACGCCGCAGTACTGAAAGCCCGCCACCACCGCCATCAGACACAGCAGCAGGCACAGCACCCGCAGGTCTATGTAGGAGAGATAGGCGGAGGAGGGGGGAACGAACAGAGCGGACACCGCCGCGCAGAAGGCTGCCGTCAGCGTCACCGCCTCCGATTTGCACCAGATGATGAAATTTTCCTTCCGGGTCATATCCAACCATTCCCTCCCGGCCGAAGGCCTTCGATGTCAATGCAGTATCATACCACGGCGGAAGGGAAAAGAAAAGGGCAGTTTTATCAGAAAATTTCCCGGGAACGGGGGGATAAAAGCTGCATAATGCTCACCTCAAAGGCAGTGCGGACCTGGGTGCAGCCCTCGGTGACCTTGTTGTACTCCCGGCTTTGGAATCGGCCCTCCAGGTCGAGGCGGTCCCCCACCCCCAGGGCCCCCACCTGGGCGGCCACCTGGCCCCAGGCAATGCAGGGGAGATAGTCCGCTCGGCCATACCGGCGGTTTACCGCCAGCATCACGTCGCAGATGCAGCGCCCCAGGGGGGTACGGCGGACTACCGGGGGCTTGCAGAGCACCCCGGAGAGGCGGACCAGGTTGCAGTCCTCCCCGTCTCCCGGCTCCCGAGGGGAGAGGGTCCGGGCCAGAACGCTGATCACCAGTCGGCTGCCCTGGCCGCTGCGGTTGTTGAAGGAGCGCAGCTCCCCCTCCACCGCCGCCGGACGGCCCGGCAGGGGGCTGAGGGGGGCGAGCTGGTCCCGGGTGGCCAGCACCCATAGCTGGTCCCGGCGCTGGGACAGGCGGCACACCGCCAGCGGGAAACGATAGAACCGCTGGCCGTGGCTCTCGTGGGAGAAGAGGGCCTCCCCCGCCGCCGTTCCCCGTAGGATCACTTGATTGGTCCACTGAGTTCCTTCCATGTTTGTCCTTCCTCTCGTTGGTATGGATGCCGCCGGAGAAGCTCCTGGGGCGGCTGGTAGTGGAACTTATGCGGCGGCGGGAAAAAATATGTCCCTCCGCCCCATTGACAAAGGGGGAAGGGATGGGCATAGTATAGGCAGTGACCGCCTGCGGGGCGGAGAAAGGCTGGAGAAACCATGGGCACCATTTTGGACTACTTGGATTGGCGGGGGGATTTGACCTTGGAGCAGTCCCCCTTCAACGAGGTGGACAACCTGCTGCTGGCGGAGCTGAGCTTTCTGGAGCTGACGGATATTGTGCCGGACGTGGGCGAGGGCCGCGGCGTGAAGCTCCACCGGGCGGTGGAGGCCTATTTTGCCCAGCGGGAGGGGGAAGCGCTGTCCATGGGAGTGCTGGTGCCGGACCAGATCCTCACTATGGCGCGGAAAATGGCGGAGGTTCCCCGGTTCCGGGATATGCGCCTCACGGGGTTTCGCTCCATTCTGGACAAGGAGCTGGAAATTCAGTTCGCGGCGCTGACCATTGATCTGGGGGACGGCAGCCTCTACCTCTCCTTCCGAGGCACCGACGACACCCTGGTGGGCTGGAAGGAGGATTTCAATATGACCTTCCTTCCCACGGTGCCCAGCCAGAAGCTGGCGGTGGACTACGTTCAGGAGACCGTCCGCCGCAGCCGGGGAAAAACGCTGCGGCTGGGGGGCCACTCCAAAGGGGGCAATCTGGCGGTATACGCCGCGGTCCATTGCGGCGGGGCAGTGCAGAAGCGGCTGGCGGCGGTGTACAACAACGACGGTCCCGGCTTCAAGGAGTCCCTGCTGGACCGGGAGGAGTACCGGGCGGTGCGGGAGCGGATCGTCACCATCGTACCCCAGTCCTCGGTGGTGGGGATGCTGCTGGAGCATGACGACAATTACCACGTGGTGAAGAGCAGCCAGCAGGGGCTCAATCAGCACGACGGTTTCAGCTGGGAGGTGCTGGGTCCCGGCTTTGTGCCGGCGGAGGACCGGTCCCAGGAGGGGCGGGTGAACGAGGAGGCCATCCGGGGCTTTTTCGCCAATTTGGACGACGGCCAGCGGCGGCTGTTTGTGGACGCCATGTTTGAGGTGCTGGGCAGTACCAACGCCCAGACCCTGACGGAGCTGGACAACGACCGGTTCAAGAGTCTGACGGCTATGGTGAAGACCTTCAAGGAGCTGAACCGGGAGTCCCGACAGGTTTTGGGGGAAGCCCTGCGGACGATTTTGAAGGCGTCCACCGACAATCTGAAGGAGGGATTGGAGGAGAAGGGCCAGGAGCTGCGGCGGCTGTGGGAGAGCAAGAAGCAGTAAAAAAATGCGGGGCGGAAGGGGAAACACCCTTCCGCCCCGCGGCGTGTCTGCAGAGGGGGAAACTCAGTGGACGTGGCTATGAGCGCCGGTGAGGAGAAGCATGACCCCCAGGGCGAAGCCCACCACAGTGAAAAGAATGGCCCACTTGGACTGCCACTGGCGGTAGGCCTCCGGCAGCAGCTCGAAAAAGACCACATAGAGCATGGCGCCGCCGGCGATGCCAAGGGCCACGGCCAGGGCGATGGGAGCGGCGTTGCCCACGTAGAAGCCCAGCAGAGCCCCCAGGATGGTGGGTACGCCGCTGAGGGCGGCCACGGCCACGGCGGAGAAGGCCTTGGAACCATCGTGGAGGAGAGGGATGGAGATGCTCATGCCCTCGGGGATGTTGTGCATGCCGATGGTGACGGCGGCCAGGATGCTGGTGTAGCAGATGCCGTGGGCGGCTACGGTGGTGCCGATGGCCATGCCAACGGGCATGTTGTGGAGGGCCACGGCGGCAGCCAGGATAATGCCGGCGGTGTGGAGATCGTGGTGGCCGCAGGCGCAGGCGTGGGGGTGATCGTGGTCCTCATGGTGAACACTTTTGTCGATCCAGCAGTTGAGAAGGTAGGTGACGCCGAAGCCCAGCACCAGGCAGACGGGGGTCAGCAGCAGGTGAGGGGAGGCCTCGAAGGACTCCGGGGCCATGTCCAGGGAGACGATACAAAGCATGAGACCGGCGGTGAAGGAGAGGAGAAGGCTGGTGGTCTTGGGAGATTCCCGCTTGAAGAGGGTGGCCAGCACGCCCCCCAGGGCCAGACCGCCCACACCGGTGATGGTGGTCAAAAGGATGATGAAAAGAATCAAATGGGACATATAAAACACCTGTTTCTTAAAAAATCGCTATTTGTCATGATAGCACGGAAAGGGCGGGACTGTCAATGAAAAAGCCGGGACGTTGCGGAAAAAGTGGTTGACGGAGGGGCAAAACTGTGGTAAAATCAACGACGCTGGCATGTTGCTGGAAGAAAAGCGCTGGAATAGCTCAGTCGGTAGAGCAGCTGATTCGTAATCAGCAGGTCGCGTGTTCGAGTCACGTTTCCAGCTCCAAAACAAAAGGTCATCCGAAAGGATGACCTTTTGTTTTTGGCTCTGTACAATATGCATTGTTGTGAATCCTCCAGCAGGCGGCAAACAGAGTATTGGCATGTGTCCGGTAAAAAGTCTCGACGACAGGTAAGTGGAATAGCCGGAACAGAAAAAACAAAGAAACCATGGACAGAAACACGTTGCCGGACTTTACTTTGGGCCGCTGCAGAAGCCCTGCATACCGGTAACCGGCTCTTTTGCCATCATTATAGTGAATGGGGCGTGCCGAATCGGGCGGTTGCAGGTATCTCCTCTGGAGAGAATTTCACAGAGTCTTAATACGGTCTTAATGCCCCCAAAGCCACCTTAATACCCTCTTATTATAAAATGTGGATAATAAAAGTAGAAAGAGAAGGGGTGGACGGAAGAAAGGAGGGGCAACAATGGGAGACCTGATGTTACTGGCGTGCTTTTTGGCACTGGTGGGATTCGGCTATTATGTGATGGTGCGGTTGGACCGCTTTCTGGCAGGGCTGCGGGGGGATGGACGCCCTTTCCTTTCCAGACGGCTCTGGAGCCGCGGCAGATTCTGCAGAGGCTGGCGTCGCTGAAGCGGCGGGAGAAAAAATAGTGTACGGCGTCGATGCCGTTGTGGTATACTGAAAAAGAGCTTTGGCGCAACAGACATTTTGCATGCAAAATGCCTGTTGTCGCCGTTTTGTGAAAAGGGAGGGAGCGACATGTCCGCTGGGGCGGGGAGAACAGAACCGGCCGTCCGGGGCGGGCGGCTGACCATTTTTGCCGGCTGTGCCCCGGGGACGGGGAAGACCTACGCCATGCTGCAGGCGGCCCTCCGGGCCCAGGCGGCAGGGGTGGATGTGGTGACCGGTACCGACGGCGGCCGGTGGCCGGAGACTCGGGCTCTGGCGGAGACGCTGGAGCGGCTGCCGGGGCGGGCGGAGGCGGGAGAGCTGGATCTGGATGCTGCATTGGAGCGGGGCCCTGCCCTTCTGCTGGTAGACGATCTGGGGCGGCACAACGGTCCGGCATGCCGCCACAGAAAACGGTCGCAGGATGTGGAGGAGCTGCTGAAGGCGGGGGTGGACGTATACGCCACTTTGAATGTGACCTGTATTGAGAGCCTTCAGGACGCTGTTCAGTCCATTCTGGGCGAAAACCTGCCGGACCGGGTGCCGGACGGCGTGTTTGACGGTGCCTTCCAGGTGGTGTTGGCGGACTGGGATCCGTCGGGCCTTCCGGCACGGTTGGAGGGAAGGTTCACCTCCGCCCAGCTTACCGCTCTGCGGGAGCTGGCGCTCCGCCGCTGCGCCGACCGGCTGGCCCGGGAAAGCCGGGGAGAGCCGGAGGGATACCGGGCCGCCGAGCACATCCTGGTCTGCCTCTCATCCGCCCCCTCCAACGCCCGGATTATCCGCACCGCCGGGCGCATGGCCGACGCCTTCCACGGGGCGCTCACCGCGCTTTTTGTGGAGACGGGAGAGTTTCAGCACGTCTCTGGGGCGGACAGGGCCCGGTTGGAGGAGCACATCCGGCTGGCCCGGCAGCTGGGGGCCTCCATTGAGACGGTATACGGGGACGATATTCCCTACCAGATTGCAGAATTTGCCCGCCTGTCGGGCGTGACGAAGATTGTCATCGGCCGCAGCGCCGTATCTCGTCGCACCCCCTGGGGAAAGCCTGTTCTGACGGAGCGGCTCATTGCGCTGGCGCCGGAGCTGGACATCCACATCATCCCCGACCAGGGGACGCTGACCGCCCCCCGCCGTCCCCGTCCTCTGGCGGCTTTTCTGGCTCCTCCGCCCCTGCGGGATCTGGCCAAGAGCGCCCTGCTGCTGGCGGCGGCCACCTTGACAGGTTTCATCTTCTATTATTTTGGTCTGACAGAAGCCAACATCATCACCGTCTATCTTCTCAGCGTCATGCTCATTGCTGTGGTGACCAAAAGTTCGGTGTGCAGTTTTGTGGCCTCGGCAGGCAGCGTGCTGATTTTCAACTTCCTGTTCACCGATCCCCGATTTTCCCTTCACGCCTATGACAGCAGCTATCCCGTTACCTTTCTGGTGATGTTTCTGGCCGCCCTGCTCACCGGATCGCTGGCCACCAAGCTGAAGTCCCACGCCCAGCGATCCGCACAGCTGGCCTGGCGGACGGGGGTGCTCTTCGAGACCAACCAGAGTCTTCAGAAGGCCGCCGACGCAGGGGAGATTCTGGCGGTGGCTGCCGGACAGCTGGTGAAGCTCTTCGGACGGGACGTGGCGGTCTACGAGGCCCGGCAGGGGGCGCTGGAGTCCCCGCGGATCTTTCCGGCAGGCGGCCAGAAGGGGGACTATCCCTGGGAGCGGCGGGTAGCGGAGTGGGTACTGAAGAACAACCGACGGGCCGGAGCCGGGACAGAGACCTTTTCCGAGGCGCCCTGTCTCTATCTGGCGGTGCGGGCGGGGGACCGGGTCTACGGGGTGATCGGTCTGGCTGCCGGGGACCGCCCACTGGAGGCCTTTGAAAACAGCATCCTCCTCTCCATCCTGGGGGAGTGTGCCCTGGCCCTGGAGAGCCGGAGGAACGCCCGGGAAAAGGAGGAGGCCGCAGTGCTGGCCAAAAACGAGCAGCTGCGGGCCAATCTCCTCCGAGCCATTTCCCACGATCTTCGGACTCCCCTTACCTCCATCTCCGGCAACGCCGGCAACCTCCTCTCCCACGGTGCGCTTTTCGATGAGGAGACCAAGCGGCAGATGTACGAGGATATCTACGACGACGCCATGTGGCTGATTAATCTGGTGGAGAATCTCCTGTCGGTCAGCCGGCTGGAGGAGGGACGCATGACGCTGCGGCTGTCCACGGAATTGATGGAGGAGGTGGTGGGAGAGGCCTTGCGCCATGTGGACAGGCGGAGCAAGGACTACCATCTGACGGTGGAGAGCGGACCGGAGTACCTGCTGGCCCGGATTGACGCACGACTCATCGTTCAGGTGCTCATCAACCTCATTGATAACGCCGTGAAGTATACCCCACCCGGCTCCCATATCACCATCACGTTGGGAAGAATGGGGGAGCAGGTGCGTGTGTCGGTAGCGGACGACGGTCCGGGAATTCCGAGAGAGATGCAGCAGCGGGTCTTCGACATGTTTTTTACCGGGGCCAACCGCATCGGGGACAGCCGCCGGAGCCTGGGGCTGGGGCTGGCCCTGTGCAAATCCATCGTCAGCGCCCACGGCGGGGAGATCTCCGTAGCGGACAACAAGCCCCACGGGGCGGTTTTTACATTTACGGTGCCATCCGGGGAGGTAGAGCTGCATGAATAAACCCATGATCCTGGTGGTGGAGGACGACGCCCCCATCCGCAATCTCATTACCACCACTCTGCGGGCCCATGACTACCGCTACCTCACCGCTGCCAATGGGGAGGGAGCCATTCTGGAGGCATCCTCCCACAATCCGGAGATCATGCTGCTGGATCTGGGCCTTCCGGATATGGACGGGGTGGAGGTGATCCGGCGGGTTCGAACCTGGTCGGATCTGCCCATCATCGTCATCAGTGCCCGCAGCGAGGATGCGGATAAAATCGAGGCCTTGGACGCCGGAGCGGACGACTATCTCACCAAGCCCTTCTCGGTGGAGGAGCTGCTGGCCCGGCTGCGGGTGACGCAACGGCGGCTGGCGGCCCAGCGGCCCGGCGGCACGGTGGAGGCGGTGTTTACCAATGGTCGGCTGCGGGTGGACTACGCGGCGGGGTGTGCTTTCCTGGGGGAACAGGAGCTCCATCTCACCCCCAGCGAGTACAAGCTCCTGTGTCTGCTGTCCCGGAATGTGGGGAAGGTGCTGACTCACACCTACATCACCCAGCAGCTCTGGGGCCGCAGCTGGGACAATGACGTGGCGTCCCTGCGGGTGTTCATGGCCACGCTTCGGAAAAAGCTGGAGCAGGAGCCCGGCTCGCCCCAGTATATCCAGACCCACATCGGCATCGGCTATCGGATGCTCCGGGTAGAATAGGGAACCGCCGCTTCGGAGAGGACGCTCTCCCAAGCGGCGGCTCTTTTTGTGTTCTTCCAAGTGGAGATTTTGCGGTCTCTGGTGTGGGAACCCATCGGAAGAGGCATTCCCGGTCACAGAGATTCTCATCAGGGATGGAACATAGTTGGTTTACGATCAGTCCCCCATCATGCGCATATCAGGCGTCATTGCAGATGCCGCCCGACAAAAGTCCGAATGGCGTCAAAGCTCTCTGGACTGATGACATGCTCCATGCGGCAGGCATCCTCCGCCGCAACCTTGGGGTCCACCCCCAGGGCCGATAACCAGTCGGTGAGAAAGGTGTGCCGCTCGTAGATCCGCCGGGCAATCTCCAGCCCTGCCGCGGTGAGAGAGATGCGTCCGCCGCTGTCCACCTCCACATAGCCGTTTTCCCGGAGGTTTTTCATGGCAATGCTGACGCTGGGCTTGGAGAACGACAGTTCGGCGGCGATGTCGATGGCCCGGGCGTAGCCGTTGCGTTGGGTGAGTACCAGGATGGTCTCCAGATAGTTTTCCGCAGATTCCTGTATTTTCATGTGGTCGCCTCCCCTTTGTCCCGGTAGAATGGATTCGATGCGTATCATAACGTTATCATTGTACCATGTCTCATCTGCTCGCGCAAGCAGATGACATTTTTCACCTTGAAATGTGTATCATTAAAAAATGTTATTTATATGAAACACAAACGCAAAAACGGAAAGAGGGAAAGCAGTACCCCGGTTCCGAAAACTGGAAAGAACAGATCTGACAACTGAAAAATGGAACACATACACAAAAAAAGGAGGGAGATTTGTATATATCTCATAATGGTAAGCCGGTTGTAATCCCATCAGCAATATGGTACAATACCAGTAAAAATAGTTGCATTTTGTTTTTGTTTTTTACAAAAGTGTTGGAATAATCGCAAAAAGATATTCCAACACGAACCAGAGAGGAAGAGGGAAGTGGCCGGTGCCTACAGGATCTATATGGATGGCCGGGACGAGTGCCTGGGGTGGGAGGACCATCTCCTGCGGGAGCGGCAGGGGTCCTTCCTTCTGGCGTTTCTGGACCAGGACTGGGAGGCGCTGGCCGATCAGGCCCAGGCGCTGCGGCGGCAGGCCTTCCACCTGGAGCAAATGTACGCGGGTTACCGCCGCTTGCGGGAAGAGTTTCAGGAGGCCCATCCCCTCTTCCGCCAGGAGCTGGACCGGATGGCGGACAGCGCCGACAGCCTTTATGCCGCCGGACAGTGGGCGGGGGAGATGGGACGCTTTCGCCGCCTGATGGCAGCGGCAGTGGAGCGGGTGCTGGACCGGGATACCGGGGCCGGCGGAGCCGGCGGCCGGTACCGCCAGCTGTTGGAGGAGGTCAGCGAGCTGTCCCGGCTGGCAGACCGTCTCCACGAGGGAGTGGGCGTTCAGTACGCCTTCGACAGCGGCCAGGGCCAGCTGTGCCTCACCGCCAGGGACCTTCGGGCACTGCTCTTTTTGTCCTTTGAATACCTGGTGTCCCAGGGGTACGCGCTGGGCCGCTGCCTCAACTGCGGGCGGTACTTTGTGCCCTTTTCGGTGAACACCTGTTACTGTGACCGGCCTGTGGGAGAAGGCCGAATCTGCAAGACCGCAGCGGCCAAGGTAAACTATACGAAAAAACTCCGGCAGGATCAGGCCCGGAGTCTCTACGCCAAGCAGAACAACACCTACCAGATGCGGGTCCGCCGGTCTCCGGAGCGGTATCCCGAGGAGGAGTACCGTCTCTGGCGGCAGCAGGCCAAAGAGCTGCTGGCCGCCACGGAGCGGGGCGAGCTGAGCTGGGAGGAATTTCAGCGCAAGATGGAGCTGCCCCGGCGGCGGGGCGGAGAAGAGAGGGATGTATGGAACGGCAAGTGATCGAGCTGATGCAGCCCCGGCACACCCTCATCGGGGAGGGAAGCATTCGGGAGATTCCCCGGTATCTCCGGCGGCTTCAGGAGAATATGAAGGCCCTGGTGGTGACGGACAAGGGCCTCGTGAAGATCGGAACCGCTCAAAAGGTCACCGGTGAACTGGACCGGGCGGGGGTGCGCTGGTGCCTCTATGACGGGGTGGAGCCAAACCCCACCGTGTCCATTGTGAACGAGGCCATGGACTGCTATCGCCGGGAGGGCTGCGGCTGCATCATTGCCATCGGCGGCGGTTCTCCCATTGACGTGGCCAAGGCGGTGAGCATCCTGGCAGAAAACGGCGGCAGGATCCAGGACTATCACGGGGTGAACAAGTCCCGGCGGCCCGGGGCCCCCATCGTGGCGGTGAACACCACTGCGGGTACCGGCAGCGAGGTGACCTGCGTTTATGTGATCACCGACGAAAAAGAAAATGTGAAAATGGTGATGATGGACCCCAACTGTCTGGCCTATCTGGCCATCGACGATCCCAGCCTTATGGTGGGGATGCCCCCGGCTCTGACGGCGGCCACCGGTATGGACGCTCTCACCCACGCGGTGGAGTGCTACGTTTGCCGGGAGGCCACTCCCTATACCGACGGGCTGGCCCTGGAGGCCATCCGTCTGGTGGGCACGGCCCTGCGCCGGGCGGTGCGGGACGGCGGGGACATGAAGGCCCGGACAGACATGTGCTGGGCGGAGTATCTGGCGGGGCTGGCCTTCTCCAACGCAGGCCTCGGCCTTGGTCACAGCATTGCCCACCAGCTGGGAGCCCAATACCACACCCCCCACGGGGAGGCCTGCGCCCAGATTCTGCCCCGGGTGATGGAGTATAACGCCCCCGCCTGCCTCGGGCGGATGGGGGATATTGCCAAGGCTTTGGGGGCGGATCTCCAGGGGCTCACGGAGGAGGAGGCCGCCCATCTGGCGGCGGACTGTGTCCGGGACCTCTGCGACGATATCGGCATCCGTCCCCTCCACGCCTGCGGCTTCTCCATGGATGATATCGGTCTTCTCTCCCGGCATGCCATGGAGGACACCTGTGTACCTTCCAACCCCGTGACTCCCACGGAGGAGGAAGTGGGCCGTATTCTGGCCAAAGCCTACTGTGAGGGGCTGGTGGTGGAGGCTATCCGCCAGCGCGCTGCGGGAAAGGAGAACCCATGAGCGGCAATAAGATCATCATTCAAGACCGGCAGCAGCAGCAGATCACCACCTATGTGATCTATCGGGAGACGGGACGGATTTTCGTTCCTGCCGCCGCCTCCAACCGCCATGTCCATCTCACCACGGCAACCCTGGAGCGGCTCTTCGGCCCCGGCTACCAGCTGACTCCCATCAAGGATCTCTCCCAGCCCGGCCAGTACGCCGCCGCAGAGACAGTGACGGTGGCGGGACCCAAGGGGGAGCTGAAGAAGGTCCGGGTGCTGGGGCCGGTGCGGAAGGAAGATCAGGTGGAGATCTCCCGTACCGATTCCTTCCAGCTGGGGGTGAAGCCGGTGGTGCGGATGTCCGGCGATGTGGCCGGAACCCCGGGGTGCCGGCTCATCGGCCCGGTGGGGGAGGCGGAGCTTCCCCAGGGGGTTATCGTGGCTGCGCGGCATCTCCATCTCTCGAAGGAGCAGTGTGAGACCTATGGCCTTCACGACGGGGAAGTGATCGCCCTGCGCAGCGCCGGGGAGCGGTCCGCTGTGCTGGAGAATGTGGTGGTCCGGTCTGGGCCGGGCCACGACATGGAGGTCCATTTAGATACCGACGAGGCCAACGCCATGGCCATGCCCAACGGCGAGATGCTGGAGGTTATCCGATAGAATAGGACGAGTGCAATGGACAGAGAACAGCTGCACAAGTTGATCGAAGAGGTCACCGGCGAGGTGGAGGCCCGTCTGGCCCGGAAAAACGGCAGCAAACCCCAGGGAAAACGGGTGCTGCTGCTGGCGGGGCCTCCGGCCTTCCCTCAGGACCTGGAGGCCTGCCTTCTCTCCCGGGGCGGCGGGTGGACCACGGCAGATCTCAGCGCCGAGAACGCTCCGGACCGGAATACCCTCCAGGAGCTGGTGAGCCGGGCGGAGGAGGTGGCCCTGGCCGCGCCCCCCATTGCCCTTCTGCGGGAAATTGCCGACGGGGAGGATGGTTCGGACCTGGCTTATCTGATGATCCGGGCCATTTTGTGGGGAAAGCGGACCGCGCTTCTCCTGGACTTTGACCCGCCCCGGTTCCGGCGCAACAGCCTTCTCGGCCAGGTGGCCGAGGCGGTGGAGGCTCTTCAGTCCATGGAGGTGGAGGTGGTGAACTACCGCCGCAGCCGTCCTCGGACGGAGCCTTTGGAGTTGGTGACGGAGGAGGCGGTGCGCCGGGCGGCCAAGAGTCGGGAACGGACCCTTCGCTGCGCCGTGAACGCCATCATCACCCCCTCCGCCCGGGACGCCATCCGGGAACTGGGGGTGGAGATCCAATATTAAAGGAGTGACGCTATGCAGTTGGCGAGAGTAAAGGGGACGGTGGTGAGCACCAACAAGGCGGAGACCCTGCTGGGGATGAAACTTTTGCTGGTGAAGCCCATCGATATCGAGACCTGGGAGGAGAAGGGCGACGTGCTGGTAGCCATTGACGCCGTGGGCGCCGGAGAGGGCGAGGTGGTGATGGTGGTCAGCGGCAGCTCCTCCCGTCAGACGGAAGTCACCGTCAACCGCCCCACAGACCTCACCATCGCCGCCATTGTGGATACGGTGGACGTGGGAGGACGCCGGGTCTTTGAGAAGTTTGTGAAGGAGGCCGGGGAGACCCGGTAAGGCATTGCAGGCAGAAAGCCGAGGTGGCACGAGAATGGACCTGAAGGAACTGGTAAAGAACGCGGGGATCTTGGGTGCGGGCGGCGCGGGCTTCCCCACCCATGTGAAGATCAGCTGTCAGGCGGAGGTGGTCATCGTCAACGGGGCCGAGTGCGAGCCCCTGCTGCGGGTGGACCAGCAGATAATGGAGTTGTACGCCCGGGAAGTGGTGGAAGGCCTCCGGCTGGTGGTGGAGCACACCGGCGCCAAAGAAGGGGTTATCGCTCTGAAGGCACACTACAAAGGGGCGGTGGCGGCGCTTACGGAGGTTGTCCAGGGAATGGGCAACATCCGGCTGCACCTCCTTCGGGCCTACTATCCCGCCGGAGATGAGCAGCAGATCGTCTATGAGGTTACCGGAAAGGTGGTGCCAACCGGGGGATTGCCGTTAGACGTAGGGGCGGTGGTGTGCAACGCCAGTACGCTTCTCAACGTGGCTCGGGCCGCCGAGGGAAAGAAAGTGGTGGAGAAGTACGTTACCATAGGCGGCGCGGTAGGCCAGCCCAAGACGGTGAAGGTGCCGGTGGGCATGTCCTGCAGGGAGCTTCTGGAGGCCGCCGGCGGGGTGACGGAGCCCTGTCGGTATCTCATGGGCGGGCCCTGTATGGGCCGGGTGTTAAAGGACCTGGATGAGCCGGTGACCAAGACCACCGGGGGCCTTCTGGCCATTCCGGAGGACCACCCCTACTGGCAGCTTCGGGAGGAGAAGCTGAACCTGCAGCGCATCCAGGCGGTGTGCTGCCAGTGCTCCATGTGCACTCAGATGTGTCCCCGCAACGCATTGGGCCTCAATGTCCAGCCTCACAAGGCCATGCGGACCATTGCCCAGGGGGTGGACCTTCTGGGGGATGTGAACGGTATCTTCTCCTGCTGCAACTGCGGTTTGTGTACTTACTACGCCTGTAACTTCGGTCTCCATCCTTCTCAGGTGATGCAGCAGCTGAAGGGGGCGCTCATGGCCAAGGGGGTACGCCCCCGGAAGGAGGTGTTTACCTCTGCAGACCGGGGCCTGGAGAACAAGAAAGTGCCGGTGAAGCGGCTTGTAGCGCGGTTGGGACTGACGGACTACGACGTGGCCGCCCCCCTGGAGGACCGGCTCCTCCAGACGGACCGGGTACGGATTTTGCTCCGCATGGGTGTGGGAGCCCCCAGCGTGCCGGTGGTCTCTGTGGGAGACAAGGTGCGGAAGAACACACTGGTGGCCGATATTGCTCCGGATAAATTGGGGGTCAAGATGCACGCCAGCATCTCCGGCACGGTGACCGCCGTGACGGATGGGTATATTGAGATAAGGAAGGCGACGGTATGAACGCATTAGGGATGATCGAGGTGACCAGCATCCCCGCCGGTGTGGAGGCGGGAGATGCCATGCTGAAAGCCGCCGCTGTGGAGCTGGTAACGGCCCAGAGCGTCTGCGCGGGAAAATACATTGTCCTCATCACCGGCGAGGTGGCGGCGGTGCGGGAGAGCGTGGCGGCAGGAAAGGCTGCTGCGGGAATGAAGCTGGTGGACAGCATGGTCATTCCCCGGGTCCACCCCCAGGTGCCCAAGGCCATCAATGCCTGCACGGAGATCGGCCGGGTGGCCGCCGTGGGGGTGATGGAGGCCTTCTCCCTGTGCGCAGCGGTTCAAGCGGCAGACGCGGCGGTGAAGGCTGCCGATGTGGCGCTGATGGAGGTCCGGTTGGGCCGGGGCCTTGGGGGCAAGTCCTTCATCCTCCTCACCGGGGAGGTGGCGGCGGTGAAGGCCGCTGTGGAGGCGGCGGAGAGCCGGGAGGAGACGGCGGGGCTGATGAACGACAGCGCCGTGATCCCCGCTCCCCATCCGGATATGATCCGGGCCCTGTATTAAGTCAGGTTTCTGCCCGGGGAACTTCCCTGGAGAACATACAACGAATACGATTTGAGACGATCATCAGGAGGATACGACTATGAAATTAGCGCTGGGTATGGTGGAGACCAGAGGACTCATCGGCGCCATTGAGGCGGCAGACGCCATGGTGAAGGCGGCCAATGTGAAGCTCATCGGCAAGGAGCAGATCGGCTCCGGTCTGGTGACGGTGATGGTCCGCGGGGACGTGGGTGCGGTGAAGGCCGCTGTGGAGGCCGGTTCCTCCGCCGCCAAGGCGGTGGGCGAGCTCTACGGCGTCCATGTGATCCCCTCTCCCCACGACGACGTGGAGGCCATCCTGCCGAACATCGGCTGAGTCCCATGTACGTGGGCGAGGTAGTGGGCTGCGTGGTGGCTACCGCCAAGGCGGAGGGCCTTCGCAACGTGCCCCTTCTGGTGGTGCAGCGGATGGAGGACGGACAGCGGGGGGAACTGCTGGTGGCGGCGGACGCCACCGGTCAGGCAGGCCGGGGAGACCGGGTCTACCTGGTGGGAGCCCGGGAGGCCTCCCGGATCTTCCGGCGGCCCCTGGTCCCTTCCGACGCCTCCATCGTGGGCTTTATTGATTCCTACAACCGATCCATTCAACAAGACAGATAAGGAGAAACAGGTATGAAGTTAGCACTTGGTATGGTAGAGACCCGGGGCCTCGTGGGGGCCATTGAGGCGGCGGACGCCATGGTGAAGGCCGCCAACGTGAAGCTCATCGGCAAGGAGCAGATCGGTTCCGGTCTGGTGACGGTGATGGTCCGCGGGGACGTGGGCGCGGTGAAAGCCTCCGTGGAGGCCGGCGCCTCCGCCGCCAAGCGGGTGGGCGAACTTTACGGCGTCCATGTGATTCCCTCTCCCCACGACGATGTGGAGGCCATTTTGCCCACGGTGAAGGACTGATTCCATGCGGATGGCGCGGGTGGCGGGGAACGTGGTGTCCACCGTCAAGGACAGGGATTACGCCGGACAGAAGCTGCTGATCGTGGATTTTCTGGACGAGACGGGCCGCCCCACCGGTGAGACCGCCATTGCCTTCGACGCGGCCCAGGCCGGCGTGGGGGACGTGGTGCTGGTGTGCATCGACGGCGGTGCTTCCGCCATCCTGCTGGGTCAGAAGGTAATTGCCGATGTGACCATCTGCGGCGTGGTGGATAGCGTGACCCTGGAGGGGGACACCAAAAACTATCTGTAGAAAGCAAGACCGTCCCGCCGGACAATAATGTGCCGGCGGGACGGCGAAGCATACCCAAATGGGGGGAGAGGGGGAGACCATGGACCGGGGAGAGATTATTTCGGAGGTGGAGCGGCAGATGCTTCGCTCTGCCAGGCGGCGTCCCGGCCGGGGGACCTTCCTCTGGACGCCCGCCGACGCCGACGGAGCCCTGGCGGCAGAGATACTGTGTCCCCTCTGCACCCCGGAGCGGGTGGAACGGGTGTGCCGGACGGCCCGGCGGCGTGGGGCGGCGTCGGTGACGCTGCTGCCCCACTTTGTTCTCCAGGGCCGCCGGCTCCTGGCCGGCAGCGCCACGGCCCTGACGGCGGCGGTGGGCTACCCGTGGGGGTCCCTCACTTCCGCTGCCCGCACCGCTCTGGCCAAGGACTGTCTTGCCGCCGGGGCGGACGAGCTGGAGATCTCTCTGGATCTGGCGGCGGTGAAGTCCGGGGCCCTGGCGGGGGAGCAGGAGGCCCTTGCGGAGCTGGTGCGGCTGGCCCGGTCCGCCGGGCGGGCCCTCTCCGTGCGGGTGCCCCTTCGAAAGCTCACTGAGGCCGAGCAGGTGGCGGTGCTGACGGCTCTCCGCCGCTGCGGGGCGGATCTGGCGGTGCTGGACAGATGCGCCGATCCGGCGGACGTGGCTCTGGCTCGGGAGCTGCTGGGGGGCCAGATGGCGGCGGCCGCCTCTACCGGGGAGGAGGAGGACTTCACTTTGGCCCGGGCGCTCTTGGAGGCGGGAGCCATGCGGGTGGGCGTGTCCGCCCCCTGAGGCGGTGATTTTTTGTCCCCTCGGTTGCCGGGACCGGCGCTTGTCTGCCCGCTGACGGGGCCGTGCGTTTTTGTCGGTACCCGACGGCGTACTGTCTGGTGTTTTGCCTCCGGCGGCCTACTTTTCTTTGAGAAGAAAAGTAGGCCGCCGGAGGCAAAAACACCTGCCGACGTGCGTCGGCCATCGACAAAACAACCCCGCCCCGCCCGGTCAGCGGGCAAAAACCGTTGTGCGGCGGAGTTTCCGGAAAATTAACCCTGCCGCCTCTTGCAATGGCGGAGCCTTTGGTGCAAACTATAGGGGAGAACGGATCAAATGAGGAGGAACCGTTATGCCATCCCACTATGCCCACTGGTACTTTGGCCATCTGGTCCGCAAGGCCCTGCCCGTGCCGCTGCGGACCATGCTCCGCAGCGATCCCGCCGCCTATCTGGCGGGGCTTCAGGGGCCGGACGTACTGTTTCACTACCATCCCCTGCTGCCAAACTCCGTGCGGAGAGAGGGGACTGCCATCCACCGCCGGTCGGGAATGTACTTCTTTGTAGCGGCCCGGGAGGCGCTGCTCCAGCAGGACAGCTCCTCCGCCCGGAGCTATCTGGCCGGGGCACTGTGCCACTACATGCTGGACTCCGCCTGCCACCCCCTGGTGGCCCAGGCCATGGAGGACACAGGCTTTACCCACAGCGAGGTGGAGACGGAGCTGGACCGGGCGCTTATGGCGGCGGCGGGAATGGACCCCTATGAACGGCCCTCTATGGACCTGCTGCCCGCCTCCCGTGCCTTGGGGCGGATCATGGCCCCCTTCTACCGGCCGGTAACGGCGGCTCAGATCGAGGCGGCCCTCCACGGCATGCGCCGGGACATCCGGCTCACCCGGGTCCGCAGCGACAGCATTCGGGAGGCCATTTTTTGGATTCTTCGCCGCACCGGTACCTACGCCGGATACCGCGGAATCTTCTTCTCCCCCACGGCAGCCCCGGGCTGCGGGGAGGCGGTGGAGGTGCTGGCGGCCCGGCTGCGGGAGACCGTGAGCCCTGCCGTGGAGGAGATGCAGGCCTTTTTCGATTCAGTGGACGGGGAAGCGCCGCTGAGGCCGCGGCTGAAACTGAACTTTGGAGGGACCGATGAAGGGTAAACTGACGGCGCTGGAGCGCAGCTGGGTTCTCTACGATGTGGGGAACTCCGCCTTTGTGATGATGACATCCACCATCATGCCAATTTTCTTCAAGAATCTCACCGCCGCCCAGGGGGTGGCGGACCACACCTCCACCGCCTGGTGGAGCTACGCCACGGCGGTGTGTACCCTGACGGTGGCGGTGCTGGGTCCCCTGCTGGGAGGCGTGGCGGACCGCCGGGGGTGGAAACGGCAGATTTTTATGGTGTTTCTGGCTCTGGGGTGCCTCTGCTGTGCCCTTTTGGGCTGGTCCGGGAGCTGGATGGTGTATCTGGCGCTTTTTGTTTTGGCCAAGATCGGCTTTTCCGGCAGCCTGGTGTTCTACGACGCCATGCTGCCGGATGTGACGGAGGACGACCGGGTGGATATGGTGTCCTCCCAGGGCTACGCCTGGGGCTACATCGGCTCCTGCGTGCCCTTTGTGGCCTCCCTGGGGCTGGTGCTGACGGCGGAGCAGACCGGCATCGGCACCGCCCGGGCCACCGCCTTCGCCTTCCTTCTGACGGCGGTGTGGTGGCTGGGGGCCACCACACCTCTTCTCCGGCGGTACCGGCAGACCCGCTTTGCCGAGGGTACTGCCGCCACGGCAGCCCGACAGCTGCGGGAGACCGTGAGGGAGCTGTGGCGCATCCGCCGCATCCGCCTCTTCCTTCTGGCCTTTTTCTTCTATATCGACGGGGTCTACACCATCATCGACATGGCCACCTCCTATGGCAAGGACGTGGGCATCGGGGATACGGATCTGGTGCTGGCCCTGCTGCTGACCCAGGTGGTGGCCTTCCCCTTCGCCCTCCTCTTCGGCCGCATGGCCGGCCGGTTCCGGACGGAGAGCCTCCTCCAGGTGTGTATTCTGGGCTACTTCTTCGTGGCCCTCTTTGCCCTGCAGCTGGATAAGGCCTGGGAGTTCTGGTTTCTGGCGGTGTGTGTGGCGGTGTTCCAGGGAGCCATCCAGGCCCTGTCCCGGTCCTGCTTTGCCAAAATCATCCCCAAGGACAAGGCGGGGGAGTATTTCGGGTTTTACGACATCTTCGGCAAGGGGGCGTCCTTCTTCGGTGCGGTGCTCATGGGCGTCTCCACCCAGCTCTTTGAGACCTCCAAGGCAGGGGTGGTGGCTCTGGCGCTGCTGTTTCCCCTGGGACTTTTCCTGCTGCGCCGGTCCATGGCTCTGGACGGCGAAAAGATGTAACGAGAAAAAAGCGAGACTGTCGAAAAAGCCTCGCAGAGTTTGCGCCGAATGGCGCAAAGCAAATAAAACCTATTTTCTCCGGCGACATGTGCGGCGGAGAAAATACTTTGCAGCCCGCAAGTGTGGGATTTGTCCGCTATAAGCGGACAAATCCTGCGCGCGGCGGGCTGTGTCTCTGCCGAAAAAGCGGCACACTTTTTCGACAGATTAAGGAGAGGCTGGCCAAGTTGGCCAGCCTCTCCGCTGCGTTGGGGCAGTTACAGGCTCTTCTCGTAGCTCTCGATCATCTTCTTGACCATCTGGCCGCCGATGGAGCCGGCCTCACGGCTGGACAGCTCGCCGTTGTAGCCGTCCTTCAGATTGACGCCCACCTCGCTGGCGGCCTCCATCTTGAACTTGTCCATAGCGGCACGGGCCTCGGGAACATTGATACGATTGCTCTTCTTAGACATAACTTGGTTTCTCCTTCTCCATTGTTTCTGCGGCGAAGTCGAGGGAAAAACCGTGGGGCTTTTTCTTCGTCCCCGCCGCAACCATAGCATGACCAAAAGGCAATCGAATATCCCGACATCCTGTCGGTAAATTTTTGCAGACAATCCTGTGACCAAATCACTTGACGGGCCGGGTTGCGCCCTGCTATAGTATCCCCACAAGATCCGCCGCGGTCTTTCCGCCGCGGCAGCAAGGAGGCGACGGATGGGTTTTGACCTTGAAATCAGTATTTCCGCATTGACGGTGTTCCTGCAGGGGATTCTCAGCTTTTTCTCCCCCTGTGTGCTGCCTCTGGTGCCCCTCTATATCGGCTATCTCTCCGGCGGCGCCAAGACGGTGGATGAAAACGGACTCATCCGCTACCGCCGGGGAAAGGTGATGGGGAATACGGTGGGCTTTGTGCTGGGCGTGTCCTTTGCCTTTTTCCTACTGGGCTTCGGCTTCACCGCTGCTGGACAGTTTTTCTCCCGCAATCAGGCTGTTTTTACGAAAATCGGCGGTGTTTTGATTATTTTGTTCGGCCTCTACCAGCTGGGGGTGTTCGGCGCGTCCCGCTTTCTCTCCACGGAGCGGCGGCTGCCTGTGCGGCTGGACCGGATGACCATGAGCCCTCTGACGGCTCTGGTGCTGGGCTTCACCTTCTCCTTTGCCTGGACGCCCTGTGTGGGGCCGGCCCTGGCCTCGGTGCTGCTGATGGCCTCCTCCGCCTCCACGGCGGGAAAGGGCTTTCTCCTCATTGCCCTCTACACCCTGGGCTTTGTTTTGCCCTTCCTGGCGGTGGGACTCTTCACCGGGGCCCTGCTGGATTTTTTCAAAAAACACCAGAAGGTGGTGCGCTATACCGTAAAGGTGGGAGGCGTCCTCATGATCCTCATGGGCGTGATGATGCTCACCGGATGGCTTAATGGGATCTCCTCCTACCTCTCCAAAATCACCGCTTCCGACGTGGGGGCCAGTCAGTCCCAGCAGCAGGAGGAGCGGGAGGAAGAAGCTGGTTCCGAACCGGAGGAGCCTTCCGGCGAGTCTGCGGAGGACCAAGAGGAAGAGAATGCCGGCGCCATCCTGGCTCCGGACTTCGCTCTGACGGATCAGTACGGAGAGGTCCACACCCTGGCGGACTATGAGGGAAAGACCATCTTCCTCAACTTCTGGGCCACCTGGTGTGGTCCCTGCCGTTCGGAGATGCCGGATATCCAGGCACTCTATGAGGACTGGGAGGAGAACACCGGCGATGTGGTGGTGCTGGGGGTGGCCAATCCCAGCAGCGATGAGAACCCCTACGGCCAGGACGGCACCCAGGAGGAGATTGCCGCCTTCCTGGAGGAGAACGGCTACACCTACCCGGTGCTCATGGACACCGACGGCAGCCTTTTTTCCCAGTATGGCATCACCGCCTTCCCCACCACCTTCATGATCGCCGCCGATGGTACTGTGTTCGGCTACGTGCCCGGCGCCATCGACCGCTCCGTCATGGACAGCATCGTGGAACAGACCATGACAGGGGAGCGAACCCAATAGTTTCATGAAAAAGGGAGGGAGGCGTTTTGCCTCCCTCCCTTTGCCTTATGGGAGATCGGTTTGGAGATAAACCTCCCGTTCCGCCTCCGGAACCATGCTGCCGCCGGTGGCCCAGGCCACGTGGCAGGCATTTTGCAGCCGCTCCTCCGTCAATCCCCACTTCTGCAGAAGACCGCCCAATGCCCGGAGCTTCACCGGCCCCTGGAAGGCGGCGCAGGCGGAGGGCTCGATGAAGATGCCCTCCCGGCGGAGCAGGGCCCGCATATAGTCGAAGAGAACGGCGTCCCGGACGGTGAACATACCTGCCACCATCTGTTCCACCGTCCTGCCCACAAACCGGGAAGGGCGGCCCACTGCCAGTCCGTCGGCGCAGGTGAGGCCGGTGAGGCCCACGTCCTGGACGCAGATGTCGCTATGGAGGCCGGTGGCCACCCCCAGCAGCATGCAGGGGGCCTGAACCGGCTCCACAAAGAAACAGAACACGTGGTCGCCGAAGCACTCCTTCAGCCCGAAGGAGATCCCGCCGGGGGCGCCTCCCACGCCGCAGGGGAGGTAGACCAGCAGGGGATGGTCCTCGTCCACGGCAATGCCCCGCTCCTTCAGCTGGCGCTCCAACCTCCGGGCGGCCACCGCGTACCCTAAAAACAGGTCCGCCGAGTTCTCATCGTCTACAAAATAGCTATAGGGGTCCCGCTCCGCCAGCCTGCGGCCCTCCTCCACGGCTTTGCTGTAGTCGGAGGCGTACTCCACCACCTCTACGCCCTTGGAGCGGAGGAGGTCCTTCTTCCACTGCTTGGCGTCGGCGGACATGTGGACGGTGACCCGGTAGCCGATGGCGGCGCTGATGACGCCGATGCTGAGCCCCAGGTTGCCGGTGGAGCCCACATGGACGGCGTATTGCCGGAAAAAGTCCCGGAAGGCCGGAGAGGCGAAGGCCTCATAGGAGTCGCCGGGCCGGAGAAGACCCTTCTCCAGCGCCAGATCCTCGGAGTGCTTCAGAATCTCATAGATCCCGCCCCGGGCCTTCACGGAGCCCGCGATGGGGAGGTGACTGTCCTCCTTGAGAAGCAGCCGCCCGGTAAGACCGGCCCCGCACTCCCCATTGAGAAACTCCGCCATGGAGGGAATCTCCGCCAGGGGCGACTCGATCAGCCCGCCCTGGGGGGCCGTCTCCGGATAGGCGGTTTGGAGGAAGGGGGCGAAGCGGAGGAGCCGGGCCTCCGCATCGTCAATGTCCGCTCCCGTGAGGGGCAGGGTGGGACGCACCTGCCGGTAAGGCGCGTACCCGGGATTTTCCCACGCCGTCTCCTGTGCCCGGCAGAGCTCCGCCACCACAGGGGCGGTCCGGATCAGCGTTTGCATGTCGTAGCCCATGGCTCGTCTCCGTCCTTTCCAAAATTCTGCGCACGAAAAGCTTCTGTGGATACTCTACCACAGATTGACCGGAGGGGAAATACGAAACATTCGTCGTCAGGGATTTTTTCGGCTATAGAGGGGCAAAAGCGGCCTGCAAAGCCAAGGCTTTGCGGACCGCTTTTTCTCAGTGCTGATACTCAAATTCCAGATCGTACATGCTGACCAAATCGCCGTCGCGGATGCCTCGCTCCTCCAGCTGGGCGAAGACCCCGGCCTCCCGGAGCATCTTGTCAAACCACATCCGGCTCTCGTAGTCGCCGAAGTTGGTGTTGGAGATAAGCCGCTGGAGCCAGGGACCCTCCACCAGGTACACCCCGTCCTCCACGGTGATCTCCACCGGGGAGGAGGTGTCGATCTGGGGAGGCCGCTTCACATACTCCGGCTCGTACACCGTCACCGGCGGCAGCTCCTTCAGCCGGTTTGCGATGGCAAATACCAGCTCCTTCACCCCCTGGTGGGCGGCGGCGGAGATGGTGAAGAGAGGATAGCCCAGGGCTTCCACGTGCCGCCGGAGGTTCTCCAGAAGCGCCGGGTCTGTGAGGATGTCGGTCTTGTTGGCCACCACGATCTGGGGACGCTTGGCGAGATCGGGACTATACTGACTCAGCTCCTCGTTGATGGCGTCGAAGTCGGCCACCGGGTCCCGGCCCTCGCTGCCGGAGGCGTCCACCACGTGGACCAGAAGGCGGCAGCGGTCGATGTGCCGGAGAAAGTCGTGGCCGAGGCCTGCCCCGTCGGCGGCCCCCTCGATGATGCCGGGGATGTCGGCCATGACGAAGCTGACGCCCTCCTCCACATAGACTACGCCTAAATTGGGGAAGAGGGTGGTGAAGTGGTAGTTGGCGATCTTGGGCCGGGCCTTGCTGACCACGCTCAGGAGGGTGGATTTGCCCACGTTGGGGAAGCCCACCAGCCCCACGTCCGCCAGCAGCTTCAGCTCCAGCACCACGTCGTGGCTCTCGCCGGGCAGGCCGCTTTTGGCGAAGCGGGGGGCCTGGCGGGTGGGAGTGGCGAAGTGGGTGTTGCCCCAGCCTCCCTTGCCGCCCCGGCAGAGGATGTAGGGCTCGCTGTCGGACATGTCCTTGATGATCTCGTTGGTCTCAGCGTCCCGGACCAAAGTGCCCCGGGGGACCCGGATGACAAGGCTCTGGCCGTCCTTGCCGGTCTTCCGCTGGCCCTGTCCGTCCACGCCGCTCTCCGCCACGTACTTGCGCTTGTAGCGGAAGTCCATGAGGGTGGAGAGGTTGTCGTCCACCTGGAGGATGATGTGGCCGCCGTTGCCGCCGTCGCCGCCGTCGGGCCCGCCGGCGGCAATATATTTTTCACGGTGGAAGGATACGCAGCCGTTGCCGCCGTTGCCGGCCTTTACGGTGATGCGGGCCTTGTCCACAAAAGATGTCGCCATTGTGCAGCACCTCCTTGATGCGTTAGTTTGATCCGTTTAAGCTGATATATTGTATCGGAAACAGAAGAAAAAATCAAGAGGAAGCGGCGTTGGAGGCCTGGAGGCGCCGCAGAAAGCGCGATCCCCGGCAGATGCCGGGGATCGTCGTTGTTACCACTGCTTCCAGGAGAGGTTCATGTCCACGCCTCCGGAGATACCGGCCACCGTACCGCTGCTGCTGTACTGCCAGATCTGGTAGTTGTAGTACATGGCGGGAATCATGGCGTCCTTCTTGGGGTACTGGGCATACCAGAAGTCGTAATCTGTCAGGCGGTCCAGCTGGAATTTCGTGTAACCCACGCTCTGGTTGAAATACACCATGGGGGTGTAGCCGTCCGCCAGCACCCGCTCACAGAAGGCGATGGCGCAGTCGGTGAGGGTGCTGCTGTCCAGATTGTTGGTGCGGGCGCTGCTGGAGCTTACCGTCTCCCAGTCAAACACCACCGGGTAGGTGATGTTGTAGTCCCGGATGGCGTCCAGCACCAGCTCCGCCTCCGCAATGGCCTCCTCCACGGTGATGGCCTGGGAGAAGAAATAGACGCCGACATCCAGTCCCGCGTCGATGGCCCCCTGGAGGTTCTGCTCGTAATAGCGGTCGTAGTTGAGGCTGCCGGTGGCATAGCCCCGGAAGCCCACCCGGACAAAGGCATATTCGATGCCGTCGGCGGCCACCGCCTCCCAGTCGATGTCTCCCTGGTAGCTGGACACGTCGATGCCGAGGTAGGTGTCCACGGCGGGGTCGTCGTAGTGGAGGACGCTGCCCTCCAGGCGGAAAAGACTCTTGTCATACTCGCACACCGGTACGCCGGCTAAAATGGGAATTTTCTTGTTGCCGTAGGTGATGTAGCCCGTCTCCTCCGGATCCGGCTCCGCGGGACGGTCGCTGCCGCCGCCATCCCCGCTGTTGTCCGGCTGTTCCGGCTCCACCGGTGTCTCCACCGGCGGCTCGTACTGGTGCATCCGCCACACCAGAGCGCTGATCTCCGAGCGGACGATGCCCTGGTCCGGCCGGTAGACCAGTTGGTCCTGGGTGTTGTAGCTGCCGGTGACCAGTCCTGCGTCGTATAGCCGCAGCACATACTGGTCGCTGGTGTCGGCAAAGGGGCTCGTCGTGGTGCTCTCCGGCAGCTCCATCACCAGGGCCATCAGCTGGGCCACCACGCCGCGGGTGATTACCGCGTCCAGATCGGCTGCCTGCTCCGCCGTCAGATACCCCTTCTGCACTGCCAGATCCCGGTAGCCGCTGGCCCAGTGGGTGTCGGTCATGGCCTGCTCCGTCTCGCCGGCGGCCAGCAGCACCATCTTCAGGGCCTCGCCCACGGTGATCTCCCGGGTGGGCTTGAAGGTGCCGTCGGGATAGCCCTCCACTGCGCCGGTGAGAGACAGATTTTTCACATAGGCGTAAAACCAGTCGCTTTCCTTTACGTCGCTATAGGGGTTGGTCCAGCTGACAGAGGTGGTGCCGTCCCCGCCGGCGGGGGCGGTTCCCCAATGGGCGGTCACGTCGGTATTGCTCACCGCCACGTCGTCCGCCGTCAGCAGAGTGCCCCCGGCGGTGTACCACCCCTGGAAGATCTGGCTGCCGCCGGTGGGGACCGGCAGGGAACCGTAGGCGTGGTTGATGGGGTAGAACAGGGTGCTGTGGGGCACCTCCGCCCCGTCGCCGGGGATAAAATGGAGGTACACATAGGACTGTGCCCCGTTGTTTTCATACTCCCCATAGAGAAAGAGGTAGGCCTCCGTCAGCCGCCGCTGGGCCAGAGCGGGCTGGGGCTCCGTGCCCACATGACACCAGGTGGCGATGGCGTTGACCATCTCGTCGGTGGTGTGGGTGTCCCAGCCGTCAATAAGATAGGCTCCCAGGCGGTAGGAGGGATTCAGCCAGCCGGTGCCCAGGTTGTAGGTAAGGCTCATGAGGGCGTCGAACTGGGTTTGGCTGAGGGTAATTTGGTATTGGGTCAAAAAGGCGTTGACCTCGACCTCCTTCTCTGCCAGCTCCTCCTGAAGCAGGCGCAGGGCCTCCTCCTCGGTGACGCCGTTGGGATAGTCGTTCTGGCCGCAGGCGGTGCCGTAGCCGATATACCACTTGCCGCCGTCGCTGTAGGCGTACTGGCGGTAGCCCTCGAATCCGGCGATGAAGGCCACCCCCTGGTCGCTGGTGGTCATCTCCGACGCCGCAAGGATTCCGGCGGGCAGCAGCTGGAGCGCCAGAAGGGCGCACAGGAACAGGGAACACAGTTTCTTCATGGGTACACTCTCTTTCCGCAGACTCGGCATCGCAGAGAGGGTGGAAAAGGAAATCTTTCCCTTTTTCCGACCGTTTTCTACAAAAACCAAGGGCATTATACCACATCCCACCGATGGATGGAAGAGGGTGTTATGTAACGTAACACAATTGTAAAAAAGAGGAAGGAAGTGGGGAGAGGAGGGCGGGGAAGGGGAAGTTTCCCTTTACGTGTGGCGAAGGAGTGTGGTATAATAGCCGCAAAGCGGCTATTATACCGAGATTTTAAGTCCTTTTTCTCGCCCCTGCCGGGGCAACCAAAAAAGTTGGCCCATGATTCCATAACGACTGTGCCGTCATGGGATCATATCATCCACAGACGCCGCCCCCGGGGCGGCAGATCGTCCGAACAAAAGAAAGAGAGGGAATTTTCCCATGACCATTGGATTGGCCTACGCCATGGACGCAGAGCTGGAGAGCCTGTTGGCCCAGGCCGGTAAGAAGCCCTTGGAGACAGTGAGCGGCGTCTCCTTCTACGAGATCGAGCCGGGGATCGTCGCCTGCGCCGGCGGCATCGGCAAGGTGAACGCCGCCATGGCCGCCCAGCTGTTTCTGGACCGCTACCATCCCGATTGGGTGCTCAACGCCGGAGTGGCGGGCAGCTTTCGAAACCTGCCCATCGGCACGATTGTGGCGGTCGACGCCTTCCTCCAGCACGACGTGGACACCTCCGCCATCGGCGACCCGGTGGGCCTGGTGTCCACGGTGAACACCATCCGATTCCCCACCGTCCTCCAGCCCGTCTGCCGGTGTCTGGACGCCCTGGGGGTGGCCTACCACACCGGCACTGTGGCCACCGGCGACGCCTTTATGGTGAAGGGGGAGCGGGCGGACTGGATCGCTCGGACCTTCGACCCGGTGTTGTGCGAAATGGAGGGCGGCGCCATTGCCCAGGTGTGCCTGAGAAACGGCGTGCCCTTCTCCGCCCTCAAGTCGGTGTCCGACCGTCTGTGCAGTGAGAACAGCCCCCAGGAATACTTCAATTTCGGCGAGGCCATGGCCCATCTCAACACCGTGGTACTGCCGGTGGCCCGGATGCTCCGGGACGGAAAGGAGAGACTGTGACTATGGAACGGATCGCCAGCTTTCAGGTGGACCACACCAAGCTCAAGCCGGGGATGTACCTGTCCCGCCGGGACGGAGACGTGAGCACCTTCGATCTCCGCTTCAAGGTACCCAACACCAGAGACCTGCTCACCAACGCGGAGATGCACTCGGTGGAGCATATCATCGCCACCCTCCTGCGCAACTCCCCCCAGAAGGATGCGGTGATCTACTTCGGCCCCATGGGCTGCCAGACCGGATTCTATGTCCTGCTGGACAGCCGGCAGCTCACCGACCAGCAGGCCGTGGAGCTGGTGCAGACCGTCTTCGCCCAGGGGGCGGCCTACGACGGGGAGATGCCCGGCAAGAGCGCCGCGGAATGCGGAAATTATGGTAACCTGGAGGTCTCCCTGGCCAACGCCCAGTGTGCCTACTTCAGCGGCGTCATCGCCGGCTGGACGGCGGACAAGCTGGCCTATTGAGAATCCCCGCTCCGTCCTTCCCCCTATAAATCTCCTCCTTCCACAAGGAACGGGGGAGATTTTTTCTGTTTTCTTCCGGGCTTCTGCAACCATCGGCCCCTTTTTCGCATCTTGGTAAGTGAGGGGACCCCTTTGGAGGTGAAACATATTTTGACAAACGAGCAATTGATGGACCTGCTGGAACAGCGCTCCCAGCAGGCCCTCCATGAGCTGGACTGCGCCTACGGCCCCTACTGCCGGGCCATCGCCGGGAACATTTTAGGCTGCCCGGAGGACGCGGAGGAGTGCGTCAGCGACGCGTATCTTGCGGTGTGGAACGCCATCCCTCCCGCCCGGCCCGTCTCCTTCAAGGCGTGGCTGGGAGCCGTGGTCCGCAACAAGGCCCTGGGCCGCCGGCCGCAGAACGTCCGGACGGAGGCTTTGAAGGCGGAGCTGACGGAGGGCCTGCCCGACGGCGCCAGCGTGGCCGCCGACTGCGAGGCCAGGGCGGTGGGAGAGGCCGTCTCCGCCTTCCTCCGGCAGCAGAGCGCCCCGGCGCGGACCGCCTTTGTTCGCCGGTACTGGTACTGCGACAGCGTGGAGGCGGTGGCGCTGCGGATGGGCTGGAGCGTCAGCAAGACGAAAAGCGTGTTGTTTCGCACGCGGAACAAGCTGAAGATCTACCTCAAAAAGGAGGAGTTGTGGCATGAATAGGGATACAGTATGGGAGGCCATGGCCCATCTGGAGCCGGACCTCATCGAGGAGGCAGATCAGCAGCCCCGGCGGCGGCTGTCTGTGGGGAAGGTGCTGGTTATCGCGGCGGCGGCCTGTCTGGTGCTGGCGGCGGGGGTCTGGGCGGTGGAGTCCCGCTTCGGCTTCCGGATCCTGGGGGTGCACAGCGACGGAGAGGACCAGTACTACGAGCTGCTGGCGGAGGGGATGACCCAGTTCCCCATCTCCCAGTTTGGGGAGACAGTGCAGGACTACATCCAAAACGGCATGCCCGTTCTGGAGGAGGACCCGGTGGCGTCCGACGGCGCCGGTGAGGGGGAGGTGTCCGGGGTCACCTTTGACGCCCCCACCTTCGCCACTTGGGAGGAGGCGGCGGAATTTGTGGGTCCCGATATCCCGCTGGCGGAGGAAAATCCGGTCCTTGCCGGCGGCTTTCACCGGGATTTTTCCGTCTATGCGAACAGCAACAGCGTAGACATCCTGACGGTATACTACGTGGGGACCACTACGATCCACTTCTACGCCAGCGCCACCGTCGAGGGCGGCGAGACGTATCGAACCGGTGCGCATTTCCTGGGGGCAGATGACCTGACCATCACGCGCCGGGAAACCGTCACCGGCAGCGGCACGGATGTGCTCCTCTACATCACCACCGGGGAGCGCTCCGCCTGCGACGCCCGCTTCATTCAGAACGGGATCCTCTACAGCTTCTTCATCACCGACGGCAATATGGACCTGATGGAGGAGATTCTGGCGGCCTTCTAACGCAATCTCCCGGCGGAGGATCCTCTCCGCCGGGATTTTTTGTAAAAAGGGTGTGCGGCGGCAATCCGATCCTGCACCTGTTTTTCGCGGAGAAGCCTGAAAACAAAAAGGCAGACCGGGCAGCCCCTTTCAGGCTGTCCGGTCTGTCCTTATACTGGCCTATTCTGCGACAGGCCCTTTTCGATTAGTCTACAATATCCACCGTAACCTTCTGGCCGGTGCGCTGGGCGTAGGAGCGGATCAAGGTCCGGATCTCCTTGGCGATGCGGCCCTGGCGGCCGATCACCTTCCCCATGTCCTCAGGGGCAACCCGCAGCTCCAGCGTCAGTTCCCCGTCGCTCTCGATCTCCGTAACGGAGACGGCGTCAGGGTTCTCTACAAGGTTTTGGGCGATGTAGAGCAGCAAGTCCTTCATGCCGGTCTCCTCCCAGCGGATTAAAGAACGTCGACCTTCTTCAGCAGAGCCCGCACGGTGTCGGTGGGCTGGGCGCCGCTCTTGATCCACTCCTTGGCGCGGTCGGCGTCGATCTTGATCTCGGCGGGAGACACGCAGGGATTGTAAGTGCCGATTTCCTCGATGAAGCGGCCGTCACGGGGGAAGCGGCTATCGGCCACCACAACGCGGTAGAAAGGAGCCTTCTTGGCGCCCATGCGGCGCAGTCTGATCTTAACCATGATTCAATTCCTCCAACATGTGAAATAATAAAATAATTTTTATGCAATTGACAATTGAAAAGGCCAATTGACAATGATAAATAAAGTTACTTCAGGCGCTTTTTCCGGCCGAAGCCGTGCATCTTGCTCATGCCGCCCATTTTTCCGAAACCGCCCATACCGCCGAAGCTCGGCATCCGGCCCTTGGAGAGCTGTTTCGTCAGCTGCTGCATCATCTCAAACTGCTTGAGCAGGCGGTTGACGTCCACCACCTCCAGCCCGCAGCCCGCGGCCACCCGGCGCTTGCGGCTGGCATTGAGGAGGCCGGGGTTCTCCCGCTCCTTGGGAGTCATGGAGAGGATAATGGCCTCGGTGCGGCTGAGCATCTTCTCGTCGATCTGAGCGTTTTGCATCTGCTTGCCCAGCTGGCCGGGCATCATGCCGGCGATCTGGCTGAGATCGCCCATCTTCCGCAGCTGCTGCATCTGCTCCAGATAGTCGGTGAGGGTGAAGCGGTTCTTCCGCAGCTTTTCCTCCAGCTTGGCGGCCTGCTTCTCGTCGAAGCTCTGCTCCGCCTTCTCAATGAGGGAGAGCATGTCCCCCATGCCGAGAATCCGGGAGGCCATCCGGTCGGGGTGGAACAGGTCGATCATGTCCAGCTTCTCGCCGGTGCCGATGAACTTGATGGGCTTGCCGGTGACGGCTCGGATGCTGAGGGCCGCGCCGCCCCGGGCGTCGCCGTCCAGCTTGGTGAGGATCACGCCATCGATGCCCAAGGCCTCGTCAAAGGCGGAGGCGGCGTTCACCGCGTCCTGACCGGTCATGGCATCCACCACCAGGAGAATCTCGTTGGGGTGGACGGCGGCCTTGATGTTCTTCAGCTCGTTCATGAGCTGCTCGTCCACGTGGAGACGGCCGGCGGTATCCAGCAAAATGGTGTCGAACCCGTTGTCCTTGGCGTAGCGCAGAGCGTGCTGGGCGATCTGCACCGGGTTGACCTGCCCGAGAGCGAACACGGGGATCCCCAGCTGCTCGCCCACCACCTGCAATTGGGTGATGGCGGCGGGGCGGTATACGTCGCAGGCCACCAGCAGGGGACGCTTGCCCATCCGGGACTTCAGGTACCCGGCCAGCTTGGCGCCGTTGGTGGTCTTACCGGCGCCCTGGAGGCCCACCATCATGAGAATGGTGGGGCCGCTGGAGGCGAAGGCAATTTTGGCGTTGGTGCCGCCCATGAGGGCGGTCAGCTCCTCGTTGACGATCTTGACGATCTGCTGGGCGGGGGTCAGGCTCTCCAGCACGTCGGAGCCCACCACCCGCTCGGTGACGGAGGCCACGAAGTCCTTGACCACCTTGAAGTTCACGTCGGCCTCCAGAAGAGCCAGGCGGACCTCCCGCATGGTCTCCCGCACGTCGGCCTCAGTGAGACGGCCCTTGCCCCGCAGGCGCTTGAATACTGCGTTTAATTTTTCGGAAAGGCCCTCAAAAGCCATGGATGTCTCTCCTTTTTATTCCTTCAGCGCCGCCACCGCATTGGTAATCTGCTCCAGGCAGCTGTCGATGGTAGGATTTTCGTATTGGCGGTAGTTGATGGTCTTGATCTGCTGGGCCGCCGCCAGGATCCTGTCCAGATCTCCCTGCATGGCGAGAAAGCGGCGGATCAGACCGGTCTTGTCCTCGATCTCCTGCATGATCCCCTCCGCCCGGACGATCACGTCCCGGACGCCCTGGCGGGAGATGCCGTTGTTCTCGGCGATCTCGGACAGGCTCAGGTCCTCATTATAATAGAGGTCGAAGAATTCCTTCTGCCGCTCGGTCAGAAGTTCCCCGTAAAAGTCATAGAGCATGGTCATGCGGTACGTCTGGTTCTTCACGGGTATTCCTCCTTTGTGTAAAGTGTAGCCGCTTTACAACTTCAACTATGATACACGATCGCTCGCGAAAAGTCAAGGGGAATTTTCGGAGAAAGACGGAAAAATCCCCCCAAAGCGGTCTGCTTTGGGAGGAAATATCCTCTCACAGGGGGATGCGGCGGACCAGCACGGCCCCGGCGAGACCCACGCAGATGCCGGCCACGGTTCCGGAGAGGAGGAGGGCAGGGTAGTAATAGGCCACGGCGGCGCTGCGGAGGACCGCCATGGCCACCAGAATCTGTCCCAGGTTGTGGCACACCGCCCCCGCCACGCTGACGCCGGTGACGGAGAACTTTCCGGTGGCCTTCAGGGCCATCATCACCAAAAGGCTCAAAATCGCCCCTGCCAGGCTATACCAGAGGCTGAAGGCGTTGCCGAAGGTGAAGGCCACCAGCAGTACCCGGAGGATGGAAAGACACCAGGCAGACCGGGTTTCCAGGCGGTAGAGGGCGAAGAGGACTACCAGATTGGTGAGGCCCAGCTTTACCCCGGGGATGATGGTGGGCAGGGGCAGAAGGACCTCCACCCAGGACAACACCATGGCCAGGGCCGTCAACAGGGCGAAGCGGGCGACGGTGCGGGCGCTCATGCGATTCCTCCTCCGCTCACCGCGTCCACGGTCCCCTCGCCGCCGCCGATGATCTTCACCACCAGGCGGTGGGGCAGGCAGATGATGGTCTCCCCGGCTCGGCGGATCTGACCGGTACGCACGCAGGTGTGGTCGCCGCAGTTGGCGTCGGTGACGGCGGCGGAGCCGTCCCGGATCTCCAGAATGTTGTAATCCGCCTCCCCGATGGTAACGGTACGGTCCTCGTGGAGAGGGTAGCGGCCCACCTCCGCCCCATCCACCGTCACCAGCACATACTGTCCCGCGCCGCTGGGACGGAGGAGGAGAAAGAGAAGACCTGCCGCCAGCAGCGGCAGGAGAATGACAAGCAGATCGCAGCGGTGTTTCATGGGCACCTCCCGCCGGGAAAAGACCCGGCTTTGTTTCCTGGAAAGAGTATACCAGACAATTCCCCTCCTGGCAAGGCGGGCAATTGACAGAGGGCTGCCGGATGGGTATAATAGAAAAAGTTGGCGGCCTTTCTGGGCCGCCGGCCCATGGGCGCGGAAGGCCCTGTGGGAAAGCCGCCGCCGGTCGCGGACCGGAGGACGGCTTTTTTCGGACCCTTTTTCCGCCCGCCCCGAGGCTCCTGCCGCCTGGGAAGCCAGGCGAAGGTAGGAATTTTGTTGCTTCTTCTGTTACCTTTTGACACTTTTGTTTCCCTCCGGCCTGATGGGAAACCGCCGGAAACGCCCCGGCGAAGCCGGTTCTATTGGGGGATTTGTAGAAATTTGGCAGAAAATTGTAGTAAATCTGCCATTGACAGCCTCCGGTAAAAATGTTACAATTCAGTTACAATTTGTAATTCTTGAAAGGAAGTGAGCGCCCATGGCGAACGGACAGAAGGCGGAAGGCCTGATGTACAAGGGCCATCCCCTCCGTCGAGTTGGGAACATGATCTATTACGGCTCCATGGCCGATCCCTATATCGTGCTCATGCAGGTGCGTGAGACCAAGAAGGTCCAGGACCTGGAGGTGGCCACCAAGGTCTCTTTGGAGCTGCAGCGGACCGCCCCCAACCTCAAGTCCCGTGACCGGATCGCCAAGCGCGGCGAGAAGGACAGCCTGTATGCCGCTTTGGATTTCGGCGGCGTGTGGCTGGAGCGGGCTCTCAGCGGAAAATAAACCTCCCCAGCGGCAAGGCGTAAGGAAAAGGAAGCAGAAGAAAGCAACGGAATTTGTACAGAAGAGGAGCAGCTGATGCAGAAGAAGATTCACACGACGTTACGGAAGATCCTTGTTACCGCCCTGGCAGCCATTTCGCTGCTGACCGTCACGGCCGCCGCCTCCAGCGTAGGCACCGTGGACGCCAGCGCCCTCCGCCTCCGGGCAGGCGCCGGCACCGATACCGACATCCTCACCTTGATCCCCGATGGAAGCAAAATCGAGATCATCGGGGAGGAGGGCGACTGGTATCAGGTGGTCTACGGCTCCTCTACCGGCTATGTGTCCAAGGACTACGTAATCAATGTGATGACTGAGGAGGAGGCTGCCGCCGAGGCCACCGTCCTCACGGCGGACCTCACCGCTCTCAAGCAGAGCGTGGTGGACACCTCCTGCACCTACATCGGTACCCGTTATGTCTACGGCGGGGCCTCCCCTTCGGGGTTTGACTGCTCCGGCTTCACCATGTATATCTATCAGGGCTTCGGCTACACGCTGCCCCACTCCGCCACCGCCCAGCTCAGCTACGGCAGCTATGTGGCCAAGGAGGAGCTGCAGATGGGGGATCTGGTGTTCTTCCTGGATTCCCGCTATGCCGGCAGCGGCGCCAGTCATGTGGGGATTTACATCGGTGGAGGCAAGTTCATCCACGCCCCCAACCCCAGCGAGCGGGTGACCGTCGACACCCTGGAGAGCGGGTATTGGGGAGATACATACATTGCAGCCCGTCGGTTGATCGAGGGCTGACAAAGCAGAGAAAAACACCTCTGCGGGAGGAGTACCCGCAGAGGTGTTTTTGTTTCCTTTATCGGAAGGGGGGAGACCGCCGCAGCGAAGCCATTTTGCAGCGGTTGCGCAGGGCGTTACTGGATTTCGATCTGGCGGGCCACAGGCACCTCAGGCTGCGCCTTGGGCAGCTCCAGCTCCAAAACGCCGTTGTTGTAGGCGGCGGTGATGGCGTGCTCCTGAATGCCGGACACATCGAAGCTCCGGGTGAAGGAGCCGTACCGGCGCTCGCGGCGGATATAGTTGCCCTTCTTGTCCTTCTCCTCGTTGGTCTCCTTGTGCTGAGCGGTAATGGTCAGGATGCCGTCCTTCACGTTCAGCTGAATGTCCTCCTTGGCAAAGCCGGGCAGCTCCGCCTCCAGAACAAACTTGTCACCCTCGTCCCGGATGTCCGTGCGGAAGGCGGACACGGCGCTGGTTCCGCCGAAGAAATTGCGCTCGAAGTTATCAAACATATTGAACAGATTGTCGTTGCCGCGCTCAAAGGGAATCATACCAAACATAACTCATGGTCCTTTCTGAAATCAAAATTTCGGAATGTGGAGAGGCGCCCCGCGGGGCTCCCTGCCTCTCTCTCATTTCTTGACCTTAGTATATTCCCGGATTATGAACAATGCTTGTATTCTTTGTGTCCGAACTGTGAACTTTAGCACTCGAACACAAAGAGTGCTAATTTCAGGAATCCCTCTTTACGACGCGGCAGAAATAGGGTATACTACCCCGGACGACAAAAAGGAGGGGATCGGTACGGCAAAGCGGCAGAACGACCTGGGGCGGGACCCCATTGTTTCCCTGGTGCTGCGTCTGGCGGTGCCCACCATGCTGGCCCAGCTGGTGAGCGTACTATATAGTATTGTAGACCGGATGTACATCGGGAATATTCCTGACATCGGCACCACGGCTCTGGCAGGGGTGGGGGTCTGCGGTCCCATTGTCACCCTCCTCTCCTCCTTCGCCACCCTGATCGGTTTGGGCGGCTCTCCTCTCATGGCGATGCGGATGGGGCAGGGCCAGCGGCGGATGGCCCAGCGGATTCTGAATACCTGTTTTCTCCTGCTGCTCCTCCTCTCCCTGGGGCTGACGGTCCTTTTCCTGCTCACCAAGGATATGCTCCTGTTGTGGTTTGGCGCCAGCCCCGATACCTTTCCCTACGCCGACGCTTATCTGACCATCTACACCGCCGGTACCTTCTTTGCCCTGCTCTCCACGGGAATGAACAGCTTTCTCATCTGCCAGGGCTTTTCCGGCCTCGGCATGGGGACGGTGGTGCTGGGTGCCGTTTTAAACATTGTGCTGGATCCGGTGTTCATCTTCCTCCTGGATATGGGGGTTTCCGGGGCCGCCGTTGCCACCGTGCTCTCTCAAATGGCTTCCTGTGCCTTTGTGCTGCTGAGCCTTCGCAGCCGCCGAATGCCGGTGCGTCTGGGGTGGGGCGGCTTTCGTCCGGCCATTGTCCGGAAGGTGCTGGCCTTTGGGCTCTCCCCCTTTCTCATTATCGCCACCGACAGCGTGCTGCTCATCGTTCTCAACGCAGTGCTCCAGCACTATGGCGGTCCCGGCCTTGGAGACACCCTTGTTGCCTGCGCCACCATCGTTCAGAGCTTCATGCTGCTGATCACCATGCCCATGGGCGGCGCTACTCTGGGGTGTCAGCCGGTGATCAGCTTCAACTACGGGGCGGGGCAGCCGGACCGGATCCGTTCCGCCATGAAGGTGATTGTGGGGCTGTGCCTGGTCTTCTGCGCACTGATGCTGGTGGTGACCCATACCCTGTCTCCGCTGTTTGTCCGGCTCTTCACTGACGACGCCGACACCATGCAGCGGTCGGTGACCTATATCAAGCGCTTCACCTGTATGCTCCTGCCTCTGGCCGTTCAGTACCCCCTGGTAGACGAGATGACCGCTCTGGCCCAGGTCCGCCGGGCACTCTTCTGTTCCCTCTTCCGCAAGAGCGTCTTCTTCACCGGCCTTCTGGCCCTGCCGTTTTTCTTCGGCGCGGAGGCCACCTTCTTCTCCGAACCCATCGCCGATTTGGTGGCGGCCTCCGTGACTACCGTCCTTTTCCTCCGCTCCTTCCCCAAGGTGCTGGAGCGGTGCGCCGCCTTCCGGCGGACGGCAAATTTTTCTTGACTTTTTTCCAGCCAAAGGCTAAGATATTCCTGCGTGTAGCGAATAGCTTCGGCAAAGCGTGCCGTGACGGGGATCCGTCGCGGCACGCTTTTTTCTTTGAAAAGGAGTGGTGCATTATGCCGAAAACCAAGCTGCAGGGGGTCGTCTTCGGGTTCCTCATGTCCGTCACCATGGCCTATGGGATGGAGGTCTATAACGTGGCTCTGAAGGAGGGAGGGCTCTCATGGATGACCAACAGGGTGTTCCGGGACGCGCTTCTGGAGGCGGCCTACATGTGGCTGCTCGTCTTTCTCTTCTCCAACCTCTGGGGCAACCGGCTGGGCCATGCCCTGGCGGAGCGCATTTGTCGGGAGGAGGACGGCCCCTTCCTCCGTACCGTCTTCCTCTCCGCCTGTACGGTACTGGTCATGTGTCCCACCATGAGTCTGGTGGCGGCGGTGCTGTTCTCCGTGTTTCTGGGCGGTGGCAGCTGGTCTCAGCTGCCGGCCTACTGGGTGGGGACGGTGCTGAAGAATTTTCCCATGGCCCTTCTCTGGAACCTCTTTGCCGCCGGACCCATTACCCGGCTTCTCTTCCGCCGCCTCTTTGCCCGGCAGCTGGCGGCATAGAACACCGCCAAAGAGAACGGGAGCCCTCCGGACGCCGCATTCGGCGCCCGGAGGGCTCCCGGCTATTATTCGTCCGTCTTGCCGGTGTGGAGGGGCGGAGTGTCCTCAGAAGTCAGATTGCCCTCTTTATCGTACACATACTGGGACACGCTGGTGCAGTCCTCCCCATACGCCCAGGAAAACAGCACCATGGCATGGATGCTGAGACAGGACGTCGATATGGTTTGATCCTCTTCCCCTTCCGCATGGTACACTCTTTTGATCTCTCCCACCTGTTCACTGCAGACCAAGAGGACGTCGAAGGTGTTGTCGTTTCGCATCTCGCCGCTTTCCTCCGCCACCGCAGGGTCCAGGCAGAAGAACACACCGTTTTCCGCGGAGAGGACCGCGTCTTCATAGACCTTGCAGTCGATGAGACGATAGCCCTCCCCCGTCGTTTGAAAAACGGCAAATCCCATGTCTGTCATCTCGTTGTGATCCTTACTCTCTCCGGATTTGAACCCCGTGATGAGATAGCCTGGGATCTTGTTGCTTTCAAAACTGGCAAAGGCATAGACATTTCCGCCGGCCGCGCTTTTCAGAGAGCGCTGGAAGAAATTTATATTGATATATCCCTCCCGGAAGCTGCTCTTCAGAAGGTAGAGGCGGCGCAGAGCCGTGTCGTCGGAGGGCCCCTCTCCTCGCTCGTTCACGTCCTCCCATCCGTAGGCCAGCAGGGTGTCGCCGCTCTCTGTCTGCATGACCAGATAAAAATTCTGATCCTCTACCCGCAGAATATAGGCGTCGGTGATTTCCTTGAGGCGATAGCCTTCTATCTGCTCCTTCGCAGTATAGGAGAGAAGTTCCTCCCTTGTCAGCGGATAGGGTTCCAGTTTGCCGAGAAATGCCCAGTCACCGCCCTCCTCCATCTTTACATAGAGCTGATCGTCTGCGGTGACGCAGTACTGGAGGGGCACGGCATCAGGTTCTTCATTGGAAAAATCTACACGATAGAGCACCTCCTCCACATCGTAGTCGGCCCCCATCAGAACCGTCTGCCGATGGAGAGGATTGGTCAGCAGCACCACAGCGAAAACCGCACAGGCCAGCACTGCAGCCAGAACGACCCATAGGACCGGTTTCTTCCAATGGGCCAGATTGCGGATGCGGACTTTGGGGTCCCCCTCTCCGAAGGCAAGGGGCACGCCGGCGACGATCCGCCTGCCGGTGGCCAGGCTCAGAAGGGAGGCGGCGTAGTCCGCCCGGACCTCCGCCCCCAGCTTCCGGACCACCGCCTCGTCGCAGCTCATCTCCATATCTTCCCCGGACAGGAAGAAGGCGAGCCAGACCAGGGGATTGAACCAGTGGATACACAGGGCAAGGAACGCCAGCGCTTTGACAACATGATCCAATCTCCGGATGTGGTGCTGCTCATGCAGAACAATATACCACTGCTCCCGCTCGTCCAGCGAAGAGGGAAGGTAGATCCTCGGGCGAAGCAGCCCCAGAACAAAGGGGGAGAGAATCTCATCCGCCAGGTAGATATTCTCCCGCAGGCGAGAGGCGGTCAGGAGCTTTCTCCGCAAGCGCCCGTAGGACACCATCGCATAGATCCCCATTGCCAGAACGCCTGCCGCCCAGACATAGGTCGCTGCCGCCACCGGCGCTTCCAGGGGGTCTGCCACCAGCTGTTCCTCTCCCTGGGGCAGCGCTTCATTGATGGCCTCCCCCACTCCCGGAACAGGAAGGACCACCGACGGATCGGGGGTGTGGACAAGATTCTCCGGTACATATTCCATGCTGCTGGTGATCGAGCCGCTTGCGGCGGTGGGGACCTCCATGAGGCCAAACAGTGACAGGCCGGACTGGATGGACACCGGACAGAGCAGCCGGAACAGCACTATGCTCCAAAGAGCATAAGAGATCACCTTCGGCGCCTTTTTCAGAAAAAGCCGCAGCAGCAGGACGAACACGATGACTACACTTGCGGTGAGGCTCATATTGAGGAGCCTTGGTAAAAAGCGATAGAACTCCACGCCGTCACCTCCGCATTCCGTCGATCAGAGCCTTCAGCTCCTCTGCTTCGTCCTCCGATAATTTCTTCCGCCTGCCGAAAGCGGCCAGAAAGGCGGGGAGGGAGCCGTCAAAGGTTTCGTTGACGAATTCCTCACTCTGCATGGCGTAGTACGCCTCCCGGGAGACCAGGGAGGTAACGGTCCCCCCTTGATTTTGAAAGAGCCCCCGCTGGCACAGCCGCTTGAGCACAGTGTAAGAGGTGGTGGGCTTCCAGCGGAGCGCCCTCTCCGCCTCTCGCACCAGCTCCCCCGAGGATAAAGGCTCCCGGCTCCAGATGATGTCCGCAAACCGGGACTCCAGCACACCCATTTTCGGCATCACAATTCCTCCAATCTACATCTTGTAGAGTAATATTAGTCTACACAATGTAGAGCAGCTTGTCAAGGGGGCAGAAAATGAGAGGCAGCGGTTTTGTCAGAACCGCCGCCTCTTTTGAAAATTCCACAAGCTTCTCCTACGACCTGGCCAGCAGACACACCGTCTCGAGCATTGTCCCAGATTCCAAGGGCAGTTCTGTTACTTCCTGCCCATTCACAGGAACCGGAAAATTGAA
>CALXDC010000006.1 GCA_944386975.1 uncultured Oscillospiraceae bacterium
AAGGTGGGCGCTGCCACCGAGACCGAGATGAAGGAGAAGAAGCTCCGCATCGAGGACGCCCTCAACGCCACCAAGGCCGCCGTGGAGGAAGGCATCGTGGCCGGTGGCGGCGTGGCCTATGTCAACGCCATCTCCGCCGTGGAGAAGCTGATCGCCGATGTGGACGGCGACGAGAAGACCGGCGTGCGCATCATCGCCGCCGCCCTCACCGCCCCCATCCGTCAGATCGCCGCCAACGCCGGCGTGGACGGCAGCGTGGTGCTGGAGAAGATCAAGAGCAGCGACAAGGTGGGCTACGGCTTCGACGCCTACAAGGAGATCTACTGCGACATGATCCCCGCCGGCATCGTGGATCCCGCCAAGGTGACCCGCTCCGCTCTGGAAAACGCTGCCAGCGTCTCCGCCATGGTCCTGACCACCGAGTCTCTGGTGGCCGACAAGCCCGAGCCTCCCGCACCTGCTGCGGCTCCCGGCATGGGCGACATGGGCGGCATGTATTAAGTTCTCCCGCCAGATTTCCCACATGTACCGAGAAGGCCGGCACCCACAGCCCTGTGAGTGCCGGCCTTTCGCCGGTTTCCGGAATGCCTGTCCTTCCGGAGCCACAGAGAAAGGATGGATTCCATGCGACTGGACAAATATCTGAAGGTCTCCCGCCTCATCAAGCGGAGGACCGTGGCCAACGAGGCCTGTGACAACGAGCGCGTCACCGTCAACGGCCGGGTAGCCCGGGCCTCCTATGAGGTCAAGGAGGGCGACGTCATCGCCATCCGCTTCGGCGAGCGCACTCTTACCGTGGAGGTGCTCTCCGTGCAGGACAACGTAGGCAAGGACGCCGCCGCCCTCCTCTACCGGGAGATCCAGGCATAACCGGGACAGACCTCCCATATATATGGGGTATCCGTGATCGTTGGGAGGATACGCTATGGCCTACGATACCCCTGAATTCGCCCATCACCAGATCACCCTGGAGGGGCGGGAGCGCCTCACCGTCTCCGGCGTGGAGGATGTGGAGCGCTTTGATGAAAATATGATCGTTATGTCTACCTCTGCCGGCACTTTGGTGATCTCCGGCGAGGGGCTCCACATCGGAAAGCTGACGCTGGACGGCGGGGAGCTCCACGTGGACGGCCGGGTGGACGCCATGAGCTACGAGGAGACCATCCGGGGCGGCGGCCTGTTCGGGAGGCTCTTCGGCTGATGGGGGTGGACCTGTCCCAGCAGCTCACGGCCTTTCTCCTCTCCTGGGTCCTGGGGGCCCTGCTGGGGGTGGCCTTTGACCTGCTGCGCCTGCCTCCCGCCCGCCCGGGCCGCCGGTGGCTCCAGCCCCTGCTGGACGGCTTTTTCTGCCTGTTTTCCGCCCTGTGCATTCTGGCCTTCACCCTCCGCCCCGGGGCAGGGGAGCTGCGGGCCTACATGCTGGCCGGCATCGCCGGGGGCGCCCTTCTCTATCTCACCCTCCTCAGCCCCCTTCTGGCCCCCACCTGGGCCTTCTGGCGCGCCGCCGCCGGGGATACCATCCGCTGGCTTTTTACCCCTCTCCGCCTGCTGGGCCGATTTTGGAAAAAATTTTCCAACGGGCAAAAAAAGTACTTTCTTTTTTGGAAGAAGTGGTTTACAATAATAGGACAACAGCGGTGGATGATTCTGATTCGCCGCAGAGGACGGAGAGGGGAGGGGATTCCCATGAGCCGCAGCAGACGGGAGCGGAAGGTACGGAAGAGACGGAGAAAGTCCGGAGGACTTCTGGGCGGGCTGATTTTGCTGGTGCTGCTCTTCGGCCTTGGGTTCCAGCTCTACCGGATGCAGGATCAGCTGGCCGCCGCCCGGGCCGAGGAGGCCGCGCTGGCAGAGCAGATCAGCAGCCTCCAGGAGGAAAACGCCGGTCTGGAGGAGAGCATCGCCCGCAGCAGCGACCCGGAGATGATCGAGAAGATCGCCCGGGAGAGCCTGGGCATGGCGGTGCAGGACGAGAAGGTTTTTTACATGTTTGGCGGATAAGCCGTGCCGCCGCGGAGGAGATTGCCCCGCGGCGGCTTTTTCACGCCCCCGTGATCCTCCGCTTGCGCCGGGGACAGGGCTGTGGTATAATATTTTCCGCTGCGTGGGCCGCCGGGCGGCCCGCCGACTTTATGCGAGGAAAGGAATCTGTTTTCATGAAACGATTTGCCGCGCTGCTGCTGGCGCTTTGTCTGGCCTTCACCGCAATGGCCTGCGCCCCCAAGGAGGAGGAAGCTCCCAGAGGGGCCGACGTTCTCTCCCAGGTCTCCGGCCTGGACGCCGACGCCGTCATGCTCACCGTGGATGGCCGGGAGGTCACCAACCAGATGTATCTCTACTGGCTGACCTATACCATGGAGTCCCTCTCCGCCTCCATGCCCTCCTGGGTGGACGACGCCGGACTTCTCAAGTGGGACGAGGCCGCCTCTGAGGACATGACCGTGGAGGAGCTGGTCCGCCAGGAGGCCCTGAACACCGCCAAGATGTACATGGTGGTGGAGAATTGGGCGGAGGAGTACGGCATTGCCCTTACCGAGGACGAAATTGCCATCATTGACCAGGATCTGGACACCTATGCCCAGCAGCTGGGCGGCCAGGAGATGTATGACGCCTATCTGTGGGACCAGGGTCTCACCGCCGACCTCAACCGCCGCCTCAGCCACACCTATTATCTCTACTCCAAGTTCCACGACGCGGCCATGGAGCCGGGCAGCCCCCTGTACATTGAGGACGAGGTCCTCTATCAGTACGACGGCGTCACCCCCGACTCGGTGCTGGTGGATCACATTCTGCTGACCAAGGGGGACGACGCCGCTGCCAACGCAGAGGCCTACGCCGCCATGGAGCAGATTCTGGAGATGCTGGATCAGTCCGGCGACAGCGCCGCCTCCGTCTTCTCCTACATCGCCGACCAGGTGAGCCAGGACCCCGGCCGGCCCTACTGTCCCTACGGCTATCTGGTCACCGAGGACGCGGAGTTCCTGCCGGAGTTCAAGGAGGCCGCCCTCCGTCTGGAGGAGGGCCAGTACAGCGGCATCGTGGAGACCGACGCCGGCTACCACATCCTGCTGCGCCGTCCTCTGCGCCAGTATGTGGCGGACCAGTATCTCTCCGGGCTGATCACCGTGGCCATGGACAACGCGGAGGTCACCTATAGCGATGCCTATGAGGCCCTGGATCTCCGCCAGTTCCAGATCGATTATCAGACCTACACCGCCCTCCACTCCGCCGTGAAGGATCTCACCGGCGAGCTGGAGGAGGCCGCCTCCGGTGCCGGCGACACCGAGGCGTAACAGATGCCGCCGGGGACCATGGTCCCCGGCGGCGTTTTTCTGCCCATTCCTCGCCTTGCGCCCGCCGGGCGGGGTGTGGTATACTGGGCCTGCATTCCATGAAACAGGAGGAACCGCCATGCCGCTGACCATACGCTCTGCCCGCCCTGAGGACCTGGAGGCCCTCTTCGCCGTGGAGTCCGCCTCCTTCCCTCCGGAGCAGGGGGCCGGACGGGAGACCATCCGCCGCCGCCTCGCCGCCTACCCCGATCACATTCTGGCGGCACTGGAGGACGGAGTATTGGTGGGCCACATCATGGGCCCGGTCATCGCCGTTCCCTACATCCAGGACCCCATGTTTGCCGACGAAGGCTGCCACAGCGAGAACCACCCCTACCAGGCGGTGTTCAGCCTGGCGGTACGGCCGGAGGCCCGGGGCCGGGGCGTCGGCGGACGGCTGCTGGCGGCCATGGAGGACCTGGCCCGGCGGCAGGGGCGGCGGGCCGTCACCCTCACCTGCCTTGAGGAGAAGGTACCCTACTACGCCCGGTTCGGCTATGAGGACCGTGGGGTGGGGGCCTCCGTTCACGGCGGAGTTTCCTGGCACGATATGGTACTGCCCCTCGGGGCGGAGAAGGAGGCGCAAGATGAAGACCATCCATGACTTTCCCCGCTTTCCCCTGTGCGCAGGGCCCACGCCCCTGCAGCTGCTGCCCAATCTCAGCCGGAAGTACGGCAGGCAGATCTACATCAAGCGGGACGACATGACCGGCGTGGGGCTGGGCGGCAACAAGGTGCGGAAGCTGGAGTTTCTGCTGACGGACGCCAGGGCCCGGGGCGCCGACGTGGTGTTCACCACCGGCGGGGCCCAGTCCAATCACGCCATGCTCACCGCCGCCTGCTGCGCAAAGCTGGGCATGAAGGCCGTCCTCTTTCTGAAGGAGCGGGGGGTGACTGAGGAGAAGGGGAACCTCCTTCTGGACCGTCTTCTGGGGGCGGAGGTCCGGTTTGTGGACACCGACGACTATGGGGAGGTCTACGCCCAAATGGACCGGCTGGCGGCGCAGCTGCGGGCGGAGGGACACGTGCCCTACGCCATTCCCCTTGGAGGCTCCACGGCGCTGGGGGTTCTGGGCTACGTGGCGGGCATGGAGGAGGCCTATGGCCAGGGAACGGCCATGGGGATCTCCTTCGACCACACGGTGTGCGTCTGCGGCTCCGGAGGCACCACCGCCGGGGTGGTGCTGGGCACCCACCTCTACTCTCCGGGCACCAGGGTGCTGGCGGTGGCGGTGGACGACCAGCCCTTTGATCAGATCGTAGCGGATCTGGTGCAGGGCGCTCTGGCACTGCTGGAGCGGACCGGCGAGGCGGTGCCGCCGCCGGAGATCCGCAGCCACGTGGGGGAGGGCTACGGCATCCCCGGGCCGGAGGTGACGGCGGCGGTGGAGGAGCTGGCGCGGCTGGAGGGTATTTTTTTGGACCCGGTATATACGGGGAAGGCCTTCGCAGAGGTCCTGTCCCTGCTCCGGGAGGGGAAGTTCCCGGGGGAACGCATTCTGTTCCTCCACAGCGGCGGCGCCGGCGGCCTCTTCGCCGTGGATCTGCCGTAAACACAAAGAAGCAGGGGCGGTTTGCACACGCCCCTGCTTTTTTCTATTTCACTTACTTGGCAACAATATCCTTCAGCGCCTTGCCGGCCTTGAAGACGGGCACCTTGGAGGCGGGAATCTCGATGGCCTCCTTGGTCTTGGGGTTGCGGCCCGTGCGGGCGGCGCGGCTCTTCACCTCGAAGGAACCAAAGCCCACCAGCTGCACCTTATCGCCCTCCTGCAGAGCGGCGGTGATCACATCCAGAGCCGCAGTCACAGCGGCCTCGGAATCCTTCTTGGAAAGACCGGCCTTCTCCGCCACAGCGGCAATCAGTTCTGCTTTGTTCATACGTGTTTTATCTCCTTTGAATGAAATTGCGCAAACAGGCATCTCGTCGGTGTTACCCGCATATCGTATTCAATCTATCACATATTTCTCCCACTTGCAAGGTTTTTATACGGGATTTTTTGTGACATTTTACGAATTCCTGCAGAAGAGACCGCTTTCCCTAAAATATGGAAAAATTTTGCTTACCGAATCCGCAGCAGCTTTGCCAGCTTCTCCCCCTTGGGCACCATCTCCAGGTCCTCCCGGGTGATGACCCGCAGCGTTACCACCAGCACCAGGTACACCACCACCGCCACGCCGATGGCCCCCATGGTGGACAGGGTGTTGCCCAAGAAGCCGCTGAGGAAGGCGTAGGCGTAGTGGGCGCAGACGCCCATCAGCACCGACGCCGCCAGTGGCTTGCCAAAGAGCCGGAGGTACCGGGGCTTCTCCTCCACAATGCGGTAGACGATGGTCAGGTTGATGGCGGAGATCAGCATATAGCAGGCCAGGGTGCCGATGGGGGCCCCCTTGATGTTGATGGAGGGCACGCCGATGAGCACGTAGTTCAGCGCCACCTTGGTGCACCCGCCGATGATGATGGTGACAATGGGAATCTTGGCCCGGTCGTTGGCCTGAAGAATGCCGTTGGTGAGCAGGGTCAGGCACACAAAAATAGAGGCGATGCCCAGGATGTGCAGGTGGTAGGTGGCCGCCGCCGCCGCCTCGGGCTGGGCGGGGTAGAGCATCTGGAGAATGGGGCCCGCCATCACAGACAGCCCCACCCCCGCCGGCAGGGCCAGCAGGGCGATAAGGCGGAAGGAGGCGGACACCACCCGGTTCACCGTCCGGTGGTCCCGGCGGGCCACCGCCGCCGCCACGGCGGGGATCAGGCTCATGGTGATGGGGGGAATGAAGGAGGAGGGGAAGTTGAAGAGGGTCATGCCGAAGCTATATTCCCCATAGAGGGCCGCCGCCGCCTTCTCCCCGATGCCCAGCACATCCTGAAGCCGCCCCATGGCGATGGACTGGTCCAGGGTGGAGATGATGCTCTGACCGGAGGCGCCGATGGTAATGGGCACCCCGATGGCCAGAAGCCGCTTCAAAATCACCTTCCGGCTGCTGGGGCGGTCGGCGCTGTCCGGGTCGTCCCGGCGGGCGCGGAGCTGGTGCGTCAGCATGTAGACCATGGCCACCACCGAGCCGGTGGTGACGCCTAAGATGGCCCCGGCGGCGCCCATATCCACGCCGAATCCGGCGCTGATGAAGTACCAGGCCAGAAGAAGCCCCACCACCAGCTTGAAGGAGGCCTCGATGACCTGAGAGATGGCGGAGGGCAGCATGTTGCCCTGCCCCTGGGTATAGCCCCGGAAGGCGGACATGATGCACACGCACACCACCGACACGCTGAGGGCCCGGATGGGCCAGTAGGCCAGGGTGTTGTTCATGGCGGCGGCCAGTGGCTCCGCCCAGAAGAACATGAGGCTGGTACCCACCGCCCCCAGCGCCACAAACAGCCACATGGCCACGCTGAGGACCCGCCGGCTCTGATTGTACCGCCCCAGAGCCCGGGCCTCGCTGACCAGCTTGCTCACCGCCAGGGGCAGCCCCGCGGTGGAGATGGCCAGCAGCACCGAGTAAATGTTGTAGGCGGTGTTGAAGTGGGTCATGCCCTCGGCCCCCAAGATGTTGCCGAGGGGAATCTTGTACAGGGCCCCGATGACCTTCACCACCGCCACGGCGACGGCCAGGATCACGGTGCCCCCCAGAAAGGACTGCTTCTTTTCCTTGGACATGGAGTTCCTTCTTTACACAGCTTGAGAATTTGGAGCCTTGCTTATTCCTCCGCCTGCCGCTCCAGAGGCTGGCCGCAGTTGGTGCAGTATTCGTTTTCCCTGTCGTTTCTGGCGCCGCAGCCGCCGCAGGCGCGGATCCCCCGCAGGCCCAGCCGCTGCCGCTCCTTCTCCCGGAGGGTTTCCCGCAGGCCGTCGATCTCCCGCAGCACCGCCTCCATGGCCTCGCTGTCGGTGGGGTCCCCGGTGTGGGTGGCGTAGACCATCTCTCCCACCCGCTGGAGCCGCCGGCGCACCTGGGCGGTGAGATCCGCCTCCTCCAGCTTCAGCTTGGCGTACCGGGCCGCACCGCCCGCCGCCTTCCCCGCCGCCTTGGCGCCCCGGCCGGCGGCGTCCCCCAGATCCAGAGCCGTCCGGCAGGTCTGATCCAGAATGTCCTCCGCGGTCTTCTTCCAATTCTTCTTCTCCATAGTACCTTCCTCCCTTAATCGTCGTAGATCCCGCCGCCGATGAACTCCCGCAGCAGGGAGTCGGAGGCGATGTAACGCTCCTCCAGCGTCTCAAAGAGGGGATAGGCCCCCAGCAGATGGCCGATCTCCTCATAGCGCTCCATGTCCGGCCGCAGCTGCTGGAACAGAGGCAGGGCGTAGGACTTGATGGCGCTGACCTCGTAGGGCAGGGAGCTGTCGAACATGAAATCGGCGTTGTCCTTGAAGGGGGAGATGTATAGCTTCTCCCCCCGCCGCACGTTGCTCCACATTTTCATGGTTACCTGAGGCTCCCAGGCCCGGAACTTGGCGTCCCGGACGGTGCGCCGGGCCAGCCGCAGCCAGGTGCCCTTGAACACTGCCGTGCCGCCCTCCCCGGTGACGTTGCTGCGGGCGGAGATGTAGAGCTTGAAGGCGTTGGGATTCTTGCCGGTGATGATGTCGTTGAGGGCGTGGATACCCTCGAAAATGGCAATCTCGTCCTTTCCCAGCTGGAGGGGGTTGCTATGGATGGCGGAGCGCATCTGCCGGGCAAACTCGAACTTTGGGATATGGATAGTCTCTCCCCGGTCCAGCATCTTGAAATGGCGGTTGAGGAGGTCCATATCCAGGCAGAAGGGGGACTCGTAGTCGATGAGGCCGTCCCGGTTCCGGGGGGAGGTCTCCGGATCCACGGTCTGGAAGTAGTTGTCCAGAGACACGGCGTGGGCCTTGATGCCCATCTGCTCCAGCCGGGCCTGGATCTTCTTGCTGGTGGTGGTTTTGCCGCTGCCGGAGGGGCCGGACAGCAGCACGATATGGGAGTTCTGGTGGTTGTCGGCAATCTTCTGAGCCGCCCGGTCGATCTTCCGGGCAAATTCCGCGTCGCTGGATTCCACAAACCCCTTGGGGTCGCTGCGGACAGCGTGGTTGATGTCCTTGAGGGAATAGGCCATAGCAGTCACACACCTTTCTCAAGCATACGATGGCAGAAGTCCCAAAATGCCTGCTGGTTGTCCCGAAGCTTCTCCGGGCGCTGGATATACTCGGTAGGGTATTTGAGGTTGAACACCCGCTCGATGCGGTCGGCGGAGCGGTCCACCATCTTGGTGGAGCCCCCGGCCCCTAAGCTCAGGATGGTGTGGAGCTCCTCCATGATGTAGATGTTGTACCACCCCTCGCCCCCCGGGCGGCACCAGCCCACGTTTTCAAAGCTGCCGGACTGGTACTTCTGGCGGTAGAGATAGTAGGGCAGGAAGCCCGCCTCTCGAAGGGCGGGGTCGGCAAAGTCCAGCATGGCCCCCACCTCCTCCACCGAGGGAATACGGCTGCCCTCCAGGGTGATGCGGCTGCCCTTTTTAAGGCTCAGGGTATGGACGGTGAGGTTGTCGGTGCCGAAGGCCATCACCCGCCTGAGACTCCGGCGGAACCCCTCCGGGGTGTCCTCGGGGAGTCCGGCGATGAGGTCCATGTTCACGTGGGGGAAGCCCACGGCGGCCACCGTCTCCATGGTGGCCTCAATCTCCGCGGCGGTGTGCCGCCGCCCGATAGCCCGGAGGACGTGGTCCTCCATGGTCTGGGGGTTGACGCTGATCCGGTCCACCCCGCGGGCCTTCAGCACCTCCAGCTTCTCCCGGGTGATGGTGTCCGGCCGTCCGGCCTCCACCGTCCGCTCCACGGTGTGGGAAAAGTCAAAATTCTGATAGAGGGTGTCCAGCAGCCGTCCCATCTGGTCCGCCGACAGGGTGGTGGGGGTGCCGCCGCCCATGTAGAAGGATTTGAGGCGGAGGCCCAGGTCCTTCACCATTTTTCCGGCGGACTCGATCTCCCGGGTGAGGGCCTCCAGGTAGGGTTCCACCAAGTGGAAGGATTTCTCCACGCTGTTGGAGACGAAGGAGCAGTAAGCGCAGCGAGTGGGGCAGAAGGGAATCCCCACGTAGAGGGAAAAGTCCCGGGCCTCCCGGCCCCGGTCCGCCTCCTCGGCGGCCCGGGCGGCGTCCAGGCACAGCTGCCGCCGCTGGGGGGTGACGAAGTAGGTGTCCCGAAGGACCTCGTCGGCCTCCTCCCAGCTCTTGCCCGCCTCCCGCAGCTCCGTGGCAATTTTTACCGGGCGGATACCGGTAAGGCTGCCCCAGGGGGGCGCGATGCCGGTGACGGCCTGGGCGGCGCCAAAAAAGCTCCGTCCCACGGCCCGGCGGCGCTGGCCCTCCCGGGCATAGTCGTCCCCGGAGAGGGGAACGGTGAGGGAGAAGGGGGCGGACCTGCCGTCCCAGCCCAGCTCTGTGGTGACGGTGCAGGTATCTCCCCGGTCGGCCACGGTGATGACGGCCCAGCGGCGGTCCGCCTCCGGGTCCACAGGGCCGTAGACCGGCCGCTCCTGGGGGAAAAGCGCCAAAAGGCTCTGTTCGGCCACGTACTGGTAGTCGTGGCCCACAAGATACAGTTTCATCGCTCCGCCGCCCGCCTCATGTAGGGGTTGAACCGCCGTTCCTCAGCGAGCGTGGTGGCGGGGCCGTGGCCGGGGTAGACCTGCCGGTCCCCGGGAATCTCCGCAAGACGGCGGAGGGACTGGAGCATATCCCGCACGCTGCCGCCGGGCAGGTCGCACCGGCCGCAGGAGCCGGCAAAGAGGGTGTCCCCCGCCAGGAGGATGTCGCTGCCCAGCAGCACCACGCTGCCGGCGGTGTGGCCGGGGGTCTCCAGCACCTGGAAGGAGAGGGTCCCCACGGAGACGGTGTCCCCCTCGCCGTAGGTCACGCAGGGACCGCCGTAGTAATACCGGGAGGGGAGGCCCGTCTGGAGCCGCTCCTTATAATGGATATAGACCGGCAGGTCGGGATAGACCTGGAGGATGTCCGGCACCGCGTCCCGGTGGTCATAGTGGCCGTGGGTGAGGAAGACGGCGGAGAGGGTCAGCCCGGTCTTGGCCACCGCGTCCAGAAGGACCTGGGCCTCGTCGCCGGGGTCCACCAGGGCGCAGACCCCGGCGGTCTCGTCGCCGATCAGGTAGCAGTTGGTCTCGATGGGACCAACGGGGATGGTCTGAAAGATCATAGGGGGGTTCCTCCTTTTTTTGTCCCTCAGTCGCCGGGACGGGGCTTTTTCTTTTTCCCCTCTGACGAGGGGCTTTGTCTTTTTTGTCGGTACCCGACGGTGTTTCGTTTGGTGGTTTGCCGACCGCGGAAGCTTGTTTTTCCTGTCGGTGCCCGACGGGCGCTGTTTGGTGTTTTGCCTCCGGCGGCCTACTTTTGTCGCTGAACAAAAGTAGGCAAAAATCAGCTTAGAACCTACGGTTCTAAGGACTCCCTTCGTTTCCTACCGAAACTTGAAAGCCGGGGAGGCTCTTTGTCGCTGGTGTTGTACGGGTGACGCCTGTTCGGGTCATCTTCTGCTTCAAGCGCCGCGCTCCGCGCTGATGCGGCGGGTTGACGGTGGTTCGTCTCAAGCCTTCCCCTGGGGGAAGTGGTGAAAACTTGTCAGCAAAAATGGACTCTCGAACTGCGGTCTCCTCGCGGCATAGCCGATCTCCGCGCTAAGAGCCCCGCTCCGCGGGGTTGCGCTCCGAAATGCGCCTGCGGGCGCGATGTGGCCTACGCTAAAAACATGCCACCGGCATGTTTTCTTAACGCTGCGGGGTGGCACGGCGCAGCCGTGACGGATGAGGGGAACGCCATCGAAAAATCCCAAGCCAACTCGGCGGGAAAAGCGATTATTTGCAGTTTGCGGAAAGCACTTCCGAATAAGTCGGGTACGCCTCGATACCCTTCCCCTCATCCGCCTCCTTCGGAGGCACCTTCCCCCAGGGGAAGGCTTTTAGACGCAGAAGCCCCAACGACCACCGGGGGAGCGCGCTGAAGCGCGGAAGGAGGGGAATCTGTCACCCTCTTGCATCCGTCAGCCGCATAAAGCCATCGAAAACAACGGTACAGGCTTTCCACAATAGGCCGAAAGGAGTTCTTAGAACCTTGGTTCTAAGTCAACTTTTGCCTACTTTTCTTTGACGAGAAAAGTAGGCCGCCGGAGGCAAAACACCTATCGAAATATCGTCGGGCAGCGACAAAAACACCCCGCCCTCGTCAGAGGGCAAAAACACCTCACACGGCTGTGTCAAAGAGAATGGTGACAGGTCCGTCGTTGACGGACGCCACCTGCATGTCCGCGCCGAACTCCCCGTGCTCCACGGGGAATCCCCGCTCCCGGCAGCGGGCCATGAATTCCTCATAGAGCGGAATGGCCACGTCCGGCTTCGCCGCGCCGGTAAAGCCGGGCCTCCGGCTGGAGGTGTCGGCATATAGCGTGAACTGGCTCACCACCAGGAGACTCCCCCCCACGGTGGCCAGATCCAGATTCATCTTCCCGTTCTCATCCTCGAACACCCGCAGATTGCAGATCTTGTCCGCCAGCTTCCGGGCGGTCTCCCGGGTGTCCCCGGGCCCCACCCCCAGCAGCACCAGATACCCCCGGCCGATCTCCCCATGGACCTTCCCGTCAATGGTCACGCTGGCCGAATTTACTCGGGTTACAACTGCTCTCATCGCTTCTCTCCTCGTTACGACGCCGTCCGGGTCACCTTGATGACGTCGGTGATGTTGTGCAGCTTCGTCAGCACCGCATCCAGCTGGGCCTTATCCGCCACGTTGATGGTGACGTAGAAAATGGCGAAGCCGTCGCTGGTGGTGCGGACGTTCATGTTGGCCACCCCCACCTTGCACACGCTGATGGCGGTGGAGATATCCACCAGAAGGTTGTTCCGGTCCTTGCAGACCACCTCCAGCGCCGTGGAGTAGCTGAGGTTGGTGTCCTCCCCCCAGCTCACCGTAATCCACCGGCCCGGCTCCTCCATCTGGTGCTCCAGGGAGGCGTTGGGGCAGTCCTTCCGGTGGACCGACACCCCGTAGCCCCGGGTGATGAAGCCGATGATCTCGTCCCCCGGCACCGGGGTGCAGCACTTGGCGAACTTGACAAGGCAGTTGGAAAGCCCCTCCACGATGATGCCCTTTTCGCTGCGGGTCCGCTTGGGCTCCGGCTTCTGGGCCTTCTCCGCGGCACGGGCGGCCTTCTCCGCCTCCGCCTTGGCGGCCTTCTCCGCCTTCTGCATGGCGGCGATCTCCACCTGGAACCGGTGGACCGCCTTCTGTGCCGTATAGCCGCCGTAGCCGATGGCGGCGTACATCTCGTCCAGGGCGTTGAAGCTGGTGGGCTTCAGCACCTTCTCCAGAATCTCCGGCACCACCACGGCGCTCATGGGGATCCCCGCGTGCTTCAGCTCCGACTCGAAGGCCGCCCGGCCGTTGGCAATGTTCTCGTCCCGCCGCTCCTTCTTGAACCACTGGCGGATCTTGCTGCGGGCCTCGCTGCTCTTGGCAATGTTCATCCAGTCCCGGCTGGGGCCCTTGGCGCTCTTGCTGGTAAGAATTTCTACAATGTCCCCGTTGTGGAGGACATAATCGAAGCCCACCATCCGCCCGTTGACCTTGGCGCCGGTCATGGAGTTTCCGATGGCGGAGTGGATGGAGTAGGCGAAGTCAATGGGCGTCGCCCCGGCAGGCAGGTTGGTCACATCGCCCCGGGGAGTGAAGACGAACACCTCGTCGTCGAACATATCCACCTTCAGGCTGTGGATGAAGTCCTCGGCGTCGGCGTCCTCCTGGTTCTCCAGCAGCTTCCGGATCCACTCGTAGCTGCTCTCCTTGTCGTCGCTCTCGATGCCCTGCTTGTACTTCCAGTGGGCCGCCACGCCGTATTCCGCCACCGCATGCATCTCAAAGGTGCGGATCTGCACCTCGAAGGGGATACCCTCATCGCCGATGACGGTGGTGTGAAGGCTCTGGTACATGTTGGGCTTGGGCATGGCGATATAGTCCTTGAACCGGCCCAGCACCGGTTTATAGAGGTCGTGGATGGCCCCCAGCACGTTGTAGCAGTCCGCCACCGTGTTCACCAGCACCCGGAAGGCGAAGAGATCGTAGACCTGGTCGAAGGTCTTGTCCTGGCCGTACATCTTCCGGTAGATGCTGTAGGGGTGCTTCACCCGGCCGTACACCGTGTTGGAAATCTCCAGCTCGTTGAGGCGGTTGACGATCTCCCCCTGGATGCGGTCCATGAACTGGGTGTACTCGTGGCTCTTGGCGTCCAGAGCGGCAATAATCTCGTCATAGCCCACCGGGTCGAGATACTTGAGGGACAAATCCTCCAGCTCCCACTTCACCTTCTGCATACCGAGGCGGTGGGCGATGGGGGCGTAGATCTCCATGGTCTCAAAGGCCTTTTTCCGCTGCTTCTCCGGGGTCTGATACTCCATGGTCCGCATGTTGTGGAGCCTATCGGCGATCTTGATGAGCACCACCCGGATATCCCGGCTCATGGCGAAGAGCATCTTCCGGAGGTTCTCCATCTGCTCCTCCTCCATGGTGGTGCAGTGGACCCTGGTCAGCTTGGTGACGCCCTCCACAATGTCCGCCACCGTGGTGCCGAAGCGCTTGGCAATGTCCTCATAGGTGGAATCCGTGTCCTCGATGCAGTCGTGGAGCAGGGCGGCCTGGATGGACTCGCTGTCCAGGCGCATCTCCGCCACGATCTGAGCCACGTTCAGCGGGTGGGTGATATAGGGGGTGCCGTCCCGGCGCATCTGGCTGCCGTGGTGGGCCTCGGCGTACTCAAAGGCCTCCCGAATCTTCTTGAAATCCGCGGAGATGTTGTACCCCCGGATGGTTCTCTCTAAATGCTGGTAGCGCTCCTCCACCGTTGCCATCGGTCATGCGCCTCCTTTCTGCTCCATTCCCAAAATATCCATCAGCCGCCGCATATACCGGCTCTCCTCCAGAGACACCTTCCGGCCGGCCTCTCCCAGCCGCAGCTCCATCCGATCCTCCTCCAGACGGATATGCAGCAGCTGGCGCTCAGCAAATACCGCCAGACACAGCTCCGTGCGCAAAAAGGGCTCCGCTCCGCCGGCGGCGGCGGCCATGGCCCGGAGGGCCGGCAGGCGGTCCACCGTCACCGTTCCGCCGGCGGCGGCCCGGCTGACCCACTGCCACACCCCCACGAACTGCTCCCGCCCCGGCAGCAGCCGGGCGGCGTCCTGGGGGGCTACCCGCTCCCCGTCCAGAAGGGCCCGGCACAGCCGCAGGCACTCCCGTTCCCGGGCGGAGGGATAGAGGGAGGGCCGCAGGTCGATGATCTGCAGCTGCACCGTACGGTTGCCCCGGAACTCGTTGATCTGCAGGTGGAAGGCGGCGTCCACCCGCTGTCCCGTGTGGAGGCCGCTGGCCTCCTTGCTGACGGAAAAATAAATGGCGTCAAAGAAATACTTCCCCTTGGACAGCCGCAGCTTCAGATGTTTGTTCTGTCCCACGCCCTGCATGGTCTCAATTTTGGCCCCGTTGAGGCAGAAGACAGGCCGGTTGTTGCCGGCGCCGTAGGGCTCCAGCCGCCCCAGCTCCTCCACCTCTCCCAACGTCACCAGCTCCGGGTGGTGGATGGTCACATCCACCTCCAGGGAGGACACCGGGGGCTCTCCACCGGAAAACTGGTTGACGCAGCGGTTGATGCGGCTGCGGAAGGCGGGGATATTCTCCTTGCGGATGGTGAAGCCCGCCGCCAGCTCGTGGCCGCCGAAGCCCTCCAGGAGATCGGCGCAGCTCTCCAGGGCGGCAAAGAGGTTGAACCCGCCGTAGCTGCGGCAGGAGCACTTTCCCATGTCGTCCTCATTCAAGTGAATCATAAAGCTGGGGCAGGAGTACTTCTCCGCCAGGCGGGAGGCCACGATGCCCACCACTCCCTGGTGCCACTGGTCGCTGGAGAGGACCAGGGCGCTGCGCTCCTCCTCAGGCAGTGTGTCGATCTGCTCCACGGCCTGGGCAAAGATCTCCTGCTCCACCAGCTGCCGCTCCCGGTTGAGCTGGCACAGCTGCCTCGCCAGCTCCTCCGCCCGGGCGGGGTCGTCGGTGAGGAGCAGGTCCGCGGCCAGCTCCGCCTCTCCCATACGCCCGGCGGCGTTGATCCGGGGGGCCAGCACGAAGCCGATCTGGATGGAGGTAATCTCCTTGTCCAGAAGACCCGTCTCCCGCAGCAGGGCCCGCAGGCCGATAAAATCGCTGCTGCGGATGGACCGCAGGCCCCGGTGGACGATGGTCCGGTTCTCGCCGCTCATGTGCATCACGTCGGCCACCGTGCCGATGGCGGCCAGGGCGCAGTACCGGGAGAAGAGGGCCTCCTCCCGCTGGGGGCCGCCCAGGGCCAGCACCAGCTTCAGCGCCACCCCCACCCCGGCCAGGCATTTGAAGGGGTAGGGGCAGTCGGGCCGGTGGGGATTCACCACCGCCACCGCCTCCGGCAGCTCCTCCTTGCACTCGTGGTGGTCGGTGATAATGAGGTCGATGCCCAGCTCCCGGGCGTACCGGGCCTCCTCCACGGCGGTGATGCCGCAGTCCACCGTCACCAGAAGGTCGATATGCTCCCGCTCCACCAGAAGACGCATGGGCTCTTTTCCCAAACCGTAGCCGTCCTCCACCCGGCGGGGGATGTATTTGACGCACCGGGCGCCCCGGCTCTTCAGATAGTCGATCAGCAGCACCGTGGCGGTGATGCCGTCCACGTCGTAGTCGCCGAAAACGGCGATCTTCTCTCCGTCAGCGATGGCCCGGTTGATCCGCGCCGCCGCCTTGTCCATATCCTTCATCAAAAAGGGGGAATAGCTGAGATTGTGTTCCCGTGCCAGGAAGGCCTCCGCCTCCTCCGGCGTGCGGATTCCCCGGGCGGCCAGAACGGAAGACACCAGATAGGGAAACCCTGCCTCCGTCAGCCGCGCCTCCGCCTCCTCCGGGCAGCCGCCGCCGATCCAGCGCGTGTACTTCACGGCACACCCGCTCCTTTCTCTCTCCGCCGCAGCCACATGCCCGGCGGTGTAGACATAATAATTTAGACTATTATAGCAAAGGTTATCCCCCTCGTAAAGTAAAAAGTGGGGGGAGTGAGGGCCTTCGGATTTGACGGAGAGCGGCGGGTCTGTTATAATAACAGAAGTCCGGCGGCGCAAGCCGCCTGTGCGTGCAAAAGACCGACTGCCCCAGATGCGCCGGGGCGGTCTTGGAAAGGAATACCGCCATGAAACAACGAATTTTTGCCTGCCTGCTGGCAGGCTGTCTGCTACTGGGCCTTCTGCCCGTCTCCGCCGCCTCTACCACCTACACCGACGTGCCGGCCTCCAGCTGGGCCGCCGCCGATATCGCCGCCGCCACGGAGGCGGGGTTGTTTCAGGGCGTGAGCAAAAACACCTTCGGCATGGGGGAGACCATGACCCGTGCCCAGTTTGTCACCGCACTGGTGCGGCTGTTTGGCTGGAAGGAGGTTACCCCCGCGACGCCCACCTTCTCCGACTGCGCCTCCTGGCGGTGGTACTATAGCGCCGTGGAGACAGCCTATGCCCACGACGCTCTGCCCAGCTACTCCACCACCTTCCGGCCCAATGACGCCGTCACCCGGGAGGAGATGGCCTCCATGCTGGTGCGGGCTCTGGGGTACACGGCTCTGGCAGGCCAGCTGACGGGCAGCAGTCTGCCCTTCTCCGACGTGACCAGCAACAAGGGGTATATTGCCATCGCCTATGATCTGGGCATTATCACCGGCTATGCCGACGGCACCTTCCGGCCCAAGGGGCTGGCCACCCGGGAGCAGGTGGCGGCGGTGCTGGTGCGGCTGATGAAGAAGCTCCACACCTCCAGCATGGAGGTCAGCGGCGGCAGCTACATCTCCCTGGAGGTGGAGATCCCCGAGGCCTCGGCGGACACCACGGTGCCCACCACGCCGCCTCAGGCCACGCTGGATCTCTATGAGGCCCTGCGGGCCTGTCAGGAGGAGGGAACGAACATGAGCCGGGTGGCGGTGGTATTCACCGCCGGCGGCGTGGCTACGGTGACCCGGGGCAGCCGCATTGTGTCCACCCAGAAGGTATCCCGCCAGCAGGTGGACAGCTACCTCATCCGCTCCGGGGTGAAGAACTACTACTCCGACAAGTACGACTGCAGCTATCTCATTTATACCAGCGGGTCCAACCAGACCACCATCTGGTACCAGACGGAGGAGAGTCTCTCGGCCAAGCTGGCCCTGTGCCGCCTCTTCGGCGTTACCCATTACATCCTGAAGGACGCCTGATCCTCTCCGCACACAAAACGGACGCACCTGTCGGTGCGTCCGTTTTTTTGTTCTTCTGACGGAGGGCCTTTTCTTTTTGTCGGGACCCGACGGTGTACTGCTTGGTGTTCTGCCTCCGGCGGGTAACTTTTCTCTCCAAAGAAAAGTTACCAAAAGTTGGCTTAGAACCAAGGTTCTAAGAACTCCTTTGCACCTATTTGGGGTAGTCCGTACTGTTTGTTTCGTTGGTTTTGTGCGGCTGACGGATGCAAGGGGGTAACAGATTCCCCTCCTTCCGCGCTTTAAGCGCGCTGCCCTGGTGGTTGTCGGGGCTTCTGCACCGTTCGCCTTCCCCTGGGGGAAGTGGTGAAAACTTGTCAGCAAAATGGACTACCGAACTGCGGTCTCCTCGCGGCATAGCCGATCTCCGCGCTAAGAGCCCCGCTCCGCGGGGTTGCGCTCCGAAATGCGCCTGCGGGCGCGATGTGGCCTACGCTAAAAACATGCCACCGGCATGTTTTCTTAACGCTGCGGGGTGGCGCGGCGGAGCCGTGGCGGATGAGGGACCGCGCGGTATAGAGTATCGGTAGAGGGAAGTCTCTGCCCTTGGGCTCCCCTCATCCGCCTCCTTCGGAGGCACCTTCCCCCAAAGGGGGAAGGCTTAAGGAGGGAACGCATCAGCGCGGAGCGCGGCGCTTCAAGCAGAAGATGACCCAAACAGGCGTCACCCGTACAAAGCCCCGCCCAAACGCCTCCCTGACCATCCGGTCTTGGTAATAACCAAGGGAATTCTTAGAACCGCAGGTTCTAAGCGGACTTTTGCCTACTTTTCTTCCGCGAGAAAAGTAGGCCGCCGGAGGCTAAACACCATTGGAAACACCGTCGGCCACCGACAGAAGAAAAACTCCGTCAGCGGCGGCCCCGCCCGGCCTGAGGGCAAAAAAAGCCCGCCGCAAACGCGCAGGCGTTGCGGCGGGCTTTATAAGGAACGGTTACAGATATCTCCGCATCACATCGGTGGCCGTCTCGGGGTCGGCGCTGAGGGTGGCGACGAACTTGATGCCGTTCTTCTCGCCAAAGCCGTCCATCCACTGCAGGAAGGTCTCCATATCCTGCACATCGGGATTCTTCACGATCTTGCCCAGGTTGTCGATGAAGATGTTGGTAATGTCATAGTTGCCCGCGTACAGGCCGCTGATAAAGCCGCGGAGGGTGTCAAAGCTGTTGAGCTGATACTCGCCGGCGTCAATCATCCGGGTCTGGTGACGGATGTTGAAGCTGATGTTATGGGAGGCCTCAATGCACACCATGCAGCCGGTCTCCGTCTCAGCGGCGGCGCTCATCAGCTCCATCAGCTGCTTGGTCTTGCCCTCGCCCTTTCCGCTCATGATCAGTCTAACCATAAGATATCACTCCTTTACGTTATTGGGTGGATGTATCTGTCCTTAGCATACCATAACGCCGCTGAAAACACAACGGAAAAACTACAGTTTCAAAAATATTCACAATCTGTTCATTCCCAGCGGCTTTTCCCGGCAAAGTCCCTGTCTTTCCATCAAAAATAGCAAAAAAAACCATCCGGTCCTCCCGGATGGTCCTTTTTGTCTGGTTGCGTCAGCCAATGCTGTTGAGCTTCAACGTCATGGCGCTCTTCTTGTGCGCCGCGTTGTTCTTATGCAGGATGCCCTTCTTCACGGACTTATCCACCAGCTTCACAGCAGCCTTGTAAGCGCCCTCGGCCTCGGTGCGATTGCCTTCTGCGGCAGCAGCCTCGAACTTCTTGACGGCGGTCTTCAGGGCGGATTTGTTGGCCTTGTTGCGGGCATTGCGAACCTCAGCCACCAGAACGCGCTTCTTAGCAGACTTGATATTCGGCAAACCAAACACCTCCTCCAATAGGGATTTACGTCGCGGGTCGTCTACTCCCCCACGCAGAAATGTATTTTAGCATGAGATTTCCTGTTTTGCAAGGGTTTTTTTCAATTTTGTCCCTGTTTTTTCGCATAAAATTTGCGGCTCGCCGGAAAATAGGAAAATCCCACAATATCTTGTAGGCAAAAAAGGAGAAATTTGCAAATGATGTGGTGTCAGCGGACGGATCTGGCGGCGGAGGCCTGGCGCTTATGGCGGGAATCGGCGGGGGAGACCTCCTCGCTCCCCGGAGTGCGGGCCCGGGAGGGCCGTCTGGGAGACTTTCCTGTGACAGAGGTGGAGATTCTGGACCGGACGGGGCGGGAGGCGCTCGGGAAGCCGGAGGGACGGTATGTGACGGTGGACCTCCGGCCCTACTTTGCCGACCGGGCGGGGAAATTTTCCGCCGCGGCGGAGGCGGTGGCGGCAGCTCTGGCAGAGCTTCTGCCGGAGGAGGGGGAGGTCTTTGTGGCGGGCCTCGGCAACCGGGCCATGACCCCCGACGCCATCGGCCCTCTCACCGTGGAGCACCTGCTGGTGACCCGGCATCTGGCGGAGGTACTGCCGGGATTCCGGCCGGTGTCGGCGGCGGCGGCGGGAGTGCTGGGCACCACGGGGCTGGAATCGGCGGAGTGGGTGGAGGGCCTGGCCCGGCGGTGCGGCGCCGGTGCGGTGGTGGCGGTGGACGCCCTGGCGGCCCGGGAGACGGACCGGCTGTGCACGGCGGTGCAGCTGTCGGATACAGGGCTGGTACCCGGCAGCGGAGTGGGCAACCACCGCAAAGCCCTCAGCCGGGAAACCCTGGGGGTGCCGGTGCTCTCCGTGGGGGTGCCCACTGTGGTGGAGGCCGCCACCCTGGCGGCGGACCTGCTGGGGAGCGGCGCGTCCTCCGCCCTGAGAGAGCGGGGACGGGATCTCTTTGTCACGCCCCGGGAGGTGGACGCCCGGGTGGCGGATCTGGGCCGCCTGCTGGGGGCGGCCATTACCATGGCCACCCAGAAGGGTCTCTCCGCGGAAGACGCCCTCGCCCTGCTGGAGTGAGAGTCCGGCCGCCGGAGCGGACCTCTCCGCCACACGGGTAGAGCGGTCCGCCCGCTGGCCCGGAGAGTTGCGTTTTGGGCGAGCCAGTGATACAATGGGTCGAAAGCCAGGGAAAGGATGCGGCGTGGAGCGGCTTTCCCGGCGGCGTGTTCAGATCAAGAGTGAGGATGGGATGCATGAACAAGACGGTAATCATTATCAACGGCGCCGGCGGCGTGGGGAAGGACACCATATGCCATGTGGTGGCCCAACATTACAAGGTCAAGGTGATCTCCTCCATCGACCCCATCAAGGAAATCGCCCAATCGGGGGGGTGGGACTACTCCGATAAATCCATGGCGGGCAGAAAGCTGCTCTCCGATCTCAAGCTGGCCTTCGCCGCATACAACGACCTGCCCAACCGCTACATTGTACAGGAATATGAGAACTTTCTCACGGATGACAACGAGATCCTGTTTGTCCACATCCGGGAGGGGCACGAAATCGACAAATTCCGGAAGTCCGTGGGGATTCGCTGCGTTTCGCTGCTGGTGACCTCCAACCGGGTACAGGCGGGACATTTCGGGAATGTCTCCGACGACGACGTGGAAGCGTATCCCTACGACTTTGTCTACCGCAACGTGAAGAGCGAGGCGGAGCTTGCAGAGGACTTCATGGCGTATTTTCATCACAACATAATGGGGTGATAAGAGGGAGGGACCGACGCCAAGCGCCGTCCACCCCGGTCCATCCACAGAGAGCGCCAACGGATCTGTCCGGTCCGTCGGCGCTTTTTTCCGTCCTTCCGGGCCAAAGCGGCCGTCATAGAACCGGGCGGCGGTTCCCCGGAACAGCTCCGGAGCCGGGGAAAATGGGGCGGGACCTTGTGGCGAGGGTGGAAATGGGCTATAATCGAAACCAAGAACGGCAATAGGGAGATGAACAATACTATGGAGATTCGCGTGGAGCATCTCACCAAGCGCTTCTACGACCGTGGCCGCCGCCAGACCACCACGGCGGTGTCGGATCTGACCCTCACCGCGCCCGACGGGGCGCTCATGGGCCTGCTGGGTCCCTCCGGCTGCGGAAAGAGCACCACCCTCAACATGATCTGCGGCCTGGAGAAGCCCGACGAGGGCCGCATCTTTTTCGGCGGCGAGGACGTCACCGACCTGCCCCCGGAGGTCCGGGGCGTGGGCATGGTGTTTCAGAACTACGCCCTCTACCCCCACCTCACCGTACTGCAGAACATTCTCTTTCCCCTGGAGAATCTCAAGGGGGCCGCCCGGCCCTCCCGGGAGGAGATGGTCCGCCGGGCCCGGGAGACCGCCGCCCTGGTGGAGATCGAGGCCCTGCTGGACCGACGGCCCCGGGAGCTGTCCGGCGGCCAGCAGCAGCGTGTGGCCATCGCCCGGGCTCTGGTGAAGCGGCCCCGGGTGCTGCTGCTGGACGAGCCTCTCAGCAACCTGGACGCCCGGCTGCGGCTCCAGACCCGGGAGGAGATCTGCCGCATCCAGCGGGAGACCGGCATCACCACCCTCTTCGTCACCCACGACCAGGAGGAGGCCATGAGCATCTCCCACCGCATCGCCGTCATGCGGGAGGGCCTTCTCATGCAGGAGGGGGCCCCCCAGCAGGTCTACGACGACCCCGCCTGCCTCTTTGTGGCCAGGTTTCTGGGCACGCCCCCCATCAACGTCTTCTCCGGGGAGGTGCGCAGAGGCGCCCTCCTTTTAGACGGCCGGGCCGTTCTGGAGGTTCCCGAGGCGGCGGATGGCCCGGTGTGGGCGGGGATCCGTCCCGAGGGCTTTCTGCCCCGGCCCGACGGCCCCCTCCGCTGCGCCCTCAGCCGGGTGGAGGTACTGGGCCGGGACGTGAGCATGGTGTGCACCCACCCCGCCTGTGAAAACGGGTCCCTCCGGGCCATCGTCCCCTCCCGGCGGGAGGCGGAGGCCTCCGGCGGGGCCTTCGCCCTGCGGCCGGACAAGGTATTCCTCTTTGACCGGGAGAGGGAAATCCGCATCCCCTTCCGGGCGGCGCGGGCGTAGGGAGGAACAGCCATGGAACGAAACAACCGCAAGGCCTGGCTCTACCTGCTGCCGGCCCTGATCCTCCTGGGGGCTTTTTTGGTCTACCCCCTCATCGACGTGCTGATCTACTCCTTTGAGGAGGGGTTCAACTTTGCCTCCCAGACCTACTTCGGCGTGGGACTCTACAACTACCGGTACGTCCTCCGGGACCCCTACTTCCTTCAGGCGCTGAAAAACACCTTTCTCCTGGTGCTCATCACCGTGCCGGTGTCCACGGCCCTGGCCCTCCTCATCTCTCTGGGCCTCAGCTCCATCCGGCCCCTCCGCCAGCTCTACCAGACCATCTACTTCCTGCCCTACGTCACCAACACCCTGGCGGTGGGGCTGGTGTTCATGGTCCTCTTTCAGAAGACGGAGTACACCGACGGCCTTGTGAACCTGATGCTGTCCTGGTTCGGCAGCGGACCGGTGGACTTTATCGACGGGCCCTACTGGGCCAAGCTGTTTGTCCTCTGCTTCTACACCGTGTGGGTGGTGCTGCCCTTCAAAATTCTGGTCCTCACCAGCGCCCTGGCCTCGGTGAATCAGGACTACTACAAGGCCGCCCGGGTGGACGGCACCTCCCGGCTGCGGACCTTCACCCGCATCACCCTGCCCATGATCTCCCCCATGATCGTCTATCTGGTGATCACCGGCTTTATCGGGGCCTTCAAGGCCTACAGCGACGCAGTGGCCCTCTTCGGCACCGACCTCAACGCCGCCGGGATGAACACCATTGTGGGCTATGTCTACGACATGCTTTACGGCGCCAGCGGCGGCTATCCCTCCTACGCTTCCGCCGCCGCCATTCTCCTCTTTCTCATCGTGCTCACCATTACCTGCATCAACCTGATGGCGAGCCGCCGGCAGCTTCAGGGCTGAGGAGGGACCACATGGAACAATCTACCAATCTCTCTGCCCTGGGCCGCCGGGCGGACGCGCGGCGGCGGACTCTCCGGGCCTTCACCTATCTGGGGCTCAGCCTCTGGGCGGTGCTGGTGCTCTTCCCTTTCTACTGGATGGTCCTCACCTCCTTCAAGAGCTACGCCGCCTACAACGGCGAGCACATCCCGGTGCTGTACACCCTTTCCCCAACCCTGGAGAACTACCGCCAGGCCTTCACCGCCGTGCCCCTGGGGCGGTACCTCCTGAACACCCTCATTTTCGCCCTGGTGACCACCGCCCTCATGGTGGCGGTGAGCACCCTGGCAGCCTACGCCTTTGCCCGGCTGTCCTTCCGGGGGAAGGACCTGGTGTTCGGCCTCTTCCTCTCCATGATGATGATTCCCAGCGAGCTGGTGGTCATCACCAACTTCGTCACCATCACAGACCTGGACCTCCGCAACAGCTTCCCGGGGCTCATTCTGCCCTCCATCACCTCGGTGTTCTACATCTATCTCCTGAAAGAGAACTTCGAGCAGGTGCCCGACGAGCTCTACCGGGCGGCCAAGGTGGACGGAACCTCGGACCTCAAGTACCTGTGGAAGGTGCTGATCCCCATCTGCCGCCCCACCCTGGTGACCATCACCATTCTGAAGATCATCGAGTGCTGGAACAGCTATGTCTGGCCCCGGCTCATCACCGACGACCAGGCCTACTTCCTGGTGTCCAACGGCATCCAGGAGATCCGGGAGAACGGCTTTGGCCGGGAGAACATTCCCGCCATGATGGCCGCCGTGGTGGTGATCTCGGTGCCCCTGATTCTCCTCTTCCTGGCCTTTCGCAGGAAGATCATGGAGGGGGTCTCCAGAGGAGGGATGAAGGGATGAACGCCATGAACCGTTTTTTCTCCCTGGCTTTGGCCCTTCTCCTCTGCCTCTCTCTCACCGCCTGCCACGGCAGCCGGGAGCAGGCGGCCTTCGCCGTGCCGGAGGCCTTTGACGAGAGCCGGAACTATGAGATCACCTTCTGGGCCAAAAACGACACCAACAAGCGGCAGACCGACATCTACAAGGGAGCTATCGAGGACTTTCAGGCCCTCTACCCCAACATCACCGTCACCCTCCGGCTCTACACCGACTACGGGGACATCTACAACGACGTCATCACCAACATCGCCACCCAGACCACCCCCAACGTGTGCATCACCTACCCCGACCACATCGCCACCTATCTCACCGGGGACAACGTGGTGGTGCCCCTGGACCAGCTCTTTGCCGACGAGGCCTACGGCCTGGGGGGCAGCGCGCTCCGCTTCGACGGCCCCGCTTTGGAGGAGATCGTCCCCCAGTTCCTCTCGGAAGGGCGGCTGGAGGGGGCCTACTACGCCCTGCCCTACATGCGCTCCACCGAGGCCTGCTATGTGAACAAGACCTACGTGGAGGCGCTGGGCTACACCCTGCCCGATGTCCTCACCTGGGACTTCGTGTGGGAGGTGAGCCGGGCGGCGGCGGAGCAGAACGCCGACGGCACCTATGCCCTCAATGGACAGAAGGTGATGATCCCCTTCCTCTACAAGTCCACCGACAACATGATGATCCAGATGCTGCGGCAGCTGGGGGCGGGCTACGCCTCGGACAACGGGGTGATCCAGCTGTTCAACGAGGACACCAAGGCCATTTTGGAGACGGTGGCGGAGAACACCGCCGCCGGGGCCTTCTCCACCTTCAAAATCTCCGGCTATCCCGCCAACTTCTTAAACGCCGGTCAGTGCGTCTTTGCCGTGGACTCCACCGCCGGGTCCACCTGGATGGGCAGCGGCGCGCCTCTGGTGGACATCCCGGAGGAGGAGATCGTGGACTTTGAGACGGCGGTGCTGCCGGTGCCCCAGTTCGACCCGGAGAACCCCAAAATGATCTCCCAGGGCCCCTCTCTCTGTATCTTCAACAAGGAGGACCCCCAGGAGGTGCTGGCCTCCTGGCTCTTCGCCCAGTACCTCCTCACCAACGAGGTGCAGATTGCCTACGCCCAGACCGAGGGCTATGTGCCGGTGACCTTAAAAGCTCAGGAGAGTGCGGAATATCAGGACTACCTCTCCCGGGCGGGGGAGGACGGGGACACCTACTACGAGGTGAAGCTCCAGGCCGTTCAGCTGCTCCTCAGCCACCAGGAGGACACCTTCATCACCCCCGTCTTCAACGGCTCCGCCTCCCTCCGGGACGCGGCGGGCCACCTCATCGAGAGCGTCACCAAGTCGGTGCGCCGAAAGGAGACGGTGGACGACGCCTATCTGGAGGCCCTCTTTGCCGACACCCGGTCCCTCTACCACCTGGACTCCCTGACTCCCTCCGGGGGCAAGACGGACTTGGGGCCCCTGCCCGCCGCCTCTGCGGCCCTGCTGACAGGTCTGGGGACGGTGTGGATGTTGCTTCTCCTCTGGGCTCTTTTCCGATGGAAAAAACGAAGGAAACCTTGATTTTCCGGAAAATCGCGCTATAATAGCAAAGAACGTCCCCCGGAGGGGGACGTCCGCGGCCCGCTTGCTGAGAGCGGGCCGCCAATATAAGGAGGAATTTTGTGATGAAAAAGATCTTTGCCCTGCTGCTGGCACTGTCTATGGTGCTGGCCCTGGCGGCCTGCGGGAACACTCAGAACGGCCAGGAGAACCAGCAGAGCGGCAGCAACGCCCAGAGCAGCGAGAACCAGAATCAGGAGGAGCAAAGCGGCGGCGAGGATGTCGCTGTGATGAGCTACGAGGAGTACATGGCGGCGGAGCTGGACAGCGCCGTCACCGTGGAGGCCTATGTCCAGGCCAAGCAGTCCTGGTGGGAGGACCAGGCCACCGTCTATGCCCAGGATGAGGACGGCGCCTACTTCTTCTACAACATGGCCTGCACCGAGGCGGACTACGCCCTCCTGACCCCCGGCACCTGCATCCGGGTCAGCGGCTACAAGGCCGAGTGGTCCGGCGAGGTGGAGATTATCGACGCCACCTTCGAGATCGTGGAGGCGGAGCCCTACATCGCCGAGGCCAAGGACGTGACGGAGCTGCTGGCCGATGAGAGCCTCATCGACTATCAGAACCAGTTCGTGTCCTTCACCGGCCTCACCGTGGAGGCCGCCGGTCAGGACGACGATGGCAACGACGTGGCCTTCCTCTACAACTGGGACGGCTCCGGCACCCAGGGGGACGACCTGTACTTCAACGTCTCCGCGGGCGGCCAGACCTACACCTTCACCGTAGAGTCCTACCTCTGCGGCAGCGACACCGAGGTGTACAAGGCTGTGGAGTCCCTGGAGATTGGTCAGGTCATCGACGCGGAGGGCTTCCTCTACTGGTATGAGGGCGTGAACCCCCACATTACCTCCGTCACCGTGGTGGGCTGAGGCAAGGGCAGCAAAACACCGCGCCGGGAACTTTTCTGGTTCCCGGCGCGGTTTTTTGCGTCTATTTCAATTCCGTCAGGTCCTCGCAGGCGGCCAGAATCTGCCGGGCCACCGTTGCGCGGGGCAGGCGCTGGTCCATAGACCGCTTCTCAATGTGGCGGTGGGCCTCCTCCTCCGACATGCCCCGGCGCTGGATCAGAGCCCACTTGGCCCGGTTCACCAGCCGGATCTCCTGGATCTTCTCCTCCACCGACTGCTGCCGCACCTCCATGCGCCGCAGCCGCTCCCGGAGGGCGCAGAGGGCCCGGATGCACTGGACAACCACCGCCGTGGAGGTGGGCTTGGGAGCGGGGACCACCCCGAAGGGAGTCACCTGGGCCGCCACCGCGTCCAGGTCCTCGCTCTTCACAAACAGCAGCACCGCCGCGTCCCCCTGGCAGGCGTCCTCCGCCAGCCGCTGGCCGCTGTCGTCGGGGAGGGGGGCGTTGATAAAAATCAGGTCGTACTCCTGCTCCGTCATGGACCGCCGGGCCTCCCCGGCGCTGCGGGCCCGCTTCACCGGGTAGAAATCCGTCACCGGCAGCAGGGCCGTCAGAGCCTCGGCCATCCGGTCCCCGGCGGAGACGATGAGCACCGCGTAGGTGCGCTCCTGAAACACCATGGGCCTTCCTCCTTCCTCACAGAGAGTCTCTTCCGCTCACCGGCAGTAGGCCGCCAGGAGGGAGGCGGGGAGGCAGGACCGGAGGAAGGGACTGGCCGCGGCGGCGGCCGCCGCCTCCTCCCGGGTGGCGGGCAGACGGGCAAAGCCCGCCAGAAGCTCCGGCGGGGCGTTATAGAGGTTGAAGTTGGCGGGGGCGGGGAGGTAGAGGCCCCGCTCCAGCCCGTCCAGCCCGGCATAGAGCAGCAGGGTGAAGGCCAGGTAGGGATTTGCCGCCGGGTCCGGGGACCGCAGCTCCGCCCGGCGGTAGGGGCCGCTGGCGGCGGGGATGCGGATGAGCTGGGACCGGTTCTCCGGGGACCAGGTGACGTACCCCGGGGCCTTCCGGGTGCCCAGCCGGTGGTAGGACTCCTCCCGGGGGTTGAGGAAGAGGGTCATATCCCGGACGTGGTCCAGCACACCGGCAATGACCCCCGGCAGGGGGTCCTCCTCCCCGCCGGTGACGGAGAGGTTGATGTGAAAGCCGCTGCCGGGCTGGTCCTTCAGGGGCTTGGGGGAGAAGTCCGCCCAGAGGCCGCTGCGCTGGGCCACCGCCTCCACCACGTTGCGGAAGGTGACGGCGTTGTCGGCGGCGGTGAGGGGGTCGGAGTAGCGGAAGTCGATCTCGTTCTGCCCCGGGCCCTCCTCGTGGTGGGAGCTCTCAGGGCGGATGCCCATCTGCTCCAGGGTCAGGCAGATCTCCCGCCGCACGTTCTCCCCCCGGTCCAGAGGGGCCACGTCCATATACCCCGCCTCGTCCCAGGGAATCCGGGTGAGACGGCCCTCCTGGTCGGTGCGGAAGAGGTAAAACTCCAGCTCCGCCCCGAAGGCGAAGCGGTACCCCGCCGCCTCCGCCTGCTCCACCGCCCGGCGGAGAAGACGGCGGCAGTCCGCCTCAAAGGGGCGGCCGTCGGGGTGGAGCACGTCGCAGTACATCCGCACCACCGTGCCGTTCTCCGACCGCCAGGGCAGGGAGGACAGGGTGGCCGGGTCCGGCCGCAGCACCAGATCCGACCATACCTCCCCGCCGAAGCCGGGGATGGCGGAGGCGTCGATGGCAATGCCGGTGTCGAAGGCCCGGGGCAGCTCCCCGGGGAGGATGGACACATTTTTCTGGCGTCCGTACACGTCGCAGAAGGCCAGGCGGATGAACTGCACCCCCGCCTCCGCCACGTACTGGAGCACCTCGCCCGCAGTATATCCCATACAAAATCCCTCCTCTCAGTTGGCCACGTACAGCTGGCGGTAGGGGTCGCTGCTGTCGGGGGTGATGCAGGTGAAGGGGCCCGCCAGAATTTCGGCGCAGTCGCCGCCGAAGAGACGGCAGTACTCCGCCACATAGGGGCGAATCTCCTCCAAATCCTCCCCTCCCGCCTCCCGGGCGGTGACCTTGCCGGGGAAGCGCAGGTCCTTGCAGGGGGAGCGGAGGAACACCTTCCCCCCGTGCATCCCCGTGCAGGGGAAGTAGCCGGTGATGGGCTTGCCGTCGGTGTGGAGGCCCAGCACCAGGATGATTCCCCCGGCCTGGTACTCTCCCAGGAAGCTCCCCACCCGGCCGCCGATGACCAGCACCGGCAGCTTCTCCTCATAGGCCTTCATGTGGACCCCGGCCCGGTAGCCGGCGCTGTCCCGGACGTAGATGGCGCCGCCCCGCATGGCGTAACCGGCGGCGTCGCCGATGCTGCCGTGGACCACGATGGTCCCGGCGTCCATGGTGTCCCCCACCGCGTCCTGGGCGTTGCCGAAAACCTCGATGGAGGCCCCGCTGAGGTAGGCCCCCAAGGCGTTGCCGGGGATGCCCCGGACGGCGATATGGCCACGGTCCAGCCCCGCGCCGATAAACCGCTGGCCGAGACACTCCGTGATCTCGCAGTCCCCCCGGCCCCGGCGGACGGTCTCGTTGAGGGCGGCGGCCTCCAGGCCGGAGGCGTTGATATGCAGCATATGGTTCCCTCCCTTTAGTCTCCGGCGTGGCCCACGCCCAAAATGTCCAGCTCCTTCTGAGTAAGGCCCACGCCCCGCAGCATCAGCCGGTTGCCCCGGAGGGCCTCGATGGAGTTGATGCCCATGCTGCCCAGAAACTCCCGGATCTCGTGCTTCCAGGCGGTCATCAGGCGGATGAGCCGCTGGCTCCCCTCGTCAGGGTCCAGCCGCTTCACCAGCTCCGGCTGCTGGGTGGCGATGCCCCAGTTGCACCGGCCGCTCTGGCAGGTGCGGCAGAGGTGGCAGCCCATGGCGATCATGGCGGCGGTGGCCACGTAGCAGGCGTCAGCCCCCAGGGCCACCGCCTTCACCACGTCGGCGGCGTTGCGGATGCTGCCCCCCACGATGAGGGACACCTGATTGCGGATGCCCTCCTCCCGCAGCCGCTGGTCCACAGCGGCCAGGGCCAGCTCGATGGGGATGCCCACGTTGTCCCGTATGCGGGTGGGGGACGCCCCGGTGCCGCCCCGGAAGCCGTCGATGGCAATGATATCCGCCCCGCTGCGGGCAATGCCGCTGGCAATGGCGGAGATGTTGTGGACCGCCGCCACCTTCACGATCACCGGCAGGCGGTACTCCGTGGCCTCCTTCAGGGAGGACACCAGCTGCCGGAGGTCCTCAATGGAGTAGATGTCGTGGTGGGGGGCGGGGGAGATGGCGTCGCAGCCCTCGGGCACCATCCGGGTCCGGGACACCTCTCCCACCAGCTTGTTCCCCGGCAGGTGACCGCCGATACCCGGCTTGGCCCCCTGACCCATCTTCACCTCGATGGCGGCCCCGGCCTCCAGATAGGCCTTGTGGACGCCGAAGCGGCCGGAGGCCACCTGGACGATGGTGTTGCGGCCGTAGCGGTAGAAGTTCTGGTGGAGGCCCCCCTCGCCGGTGTTGTAGTAGATCCCCAGGGCCTCCGCCGCCCGGGCCAGGCTCTCATGGGCGTTGTAGCTGATGGAGCCGTAGCTCATGGCGGAGAACAGCACCGGCATGCTCAGCTCCAGCTGGGGCGGCAGGGTGCAGTCCAGGGTGCCGTCGGGATTGCGGCGGACGTGGTCCGGCTTCTTGCCTAAAAAGGTCCTGGTCTCCATGGGCTCCCGGAGGGGGTCGATGGGGGGATTGGTCACCTGGGAGGCGTTGAGGAGGAGCCGGTCCCAGTACACCGGCACATGGCCGGGGCTCCCCATGGAGGACAGCAGCATGCCGCCGCTGCCCGCCTGCATGTAGATCTCCCGCACCGCCTGGGCGCTCCAGTTGCCGTTCTCCCGGAGGGTGCTGGGGTTCTTCACGATCTTGATGGCCCGGGTGGGGCACACCGCCACGCACCGCTGGCAGTTGACGCACCGGGCCTCGTCGCTGACCATCCGCTTGTGCTCGGCGTCGTAGCGGTGGACGCCGTTGGCGCACTGGCGCTCACAGAGGCGGCAGTTGTTGCAGCGCTCGGCGCTGCGGAGGATGTCGTACTCCGGATAGACGTATTGAATCCGCATCAGTAAGCCCCCTCTCTCACCCGGACAATCACCGGCTCGCCTCCGGCGGGGGCCCAGATGTGCTCCGCCTCCGGCTCCATGGCCCGGATGGCGGCCTCCTCGCTGGCGATGAACACCAGGTCGTTCTTCTCCCCTACCACCATGCTCCGCAGCTTCAGCCGGTCGTTGAGGGCCATGAGCCCCCCGGTGAAGCCCAGGACGATGGAGAATGGCCCCGTCAGAAGGAGACCGGAGAACATGGCCCGGAGATAGCTCAGCTGCCGCTTCTCCCGCTCCGGCTTGGTCCCGATGGTGCTCCAGAAGGGAGCGGCGATCACCGAGGCCAGCTCCTCCAAAGTGAGGCCCTGGCGGCGGAGGAGATAGTCGGCAATGTAGGCCATCACCTCCGTGTCCGTCTGGAGGGTGCAGGTGTAGCCGTACATCTCAATGAAGCGGCGGTTGGCGTCGTAGGAGGAGATCTCCCCGTTGTGGACCACCGTGTAGTCCAGAAGACCGAAGGGGTGGGCCCCGCCCCACCAGCCCGGGGTGTTGGTGGGATAGCGGCCGTGGGCCGTCCAGGCGTAGGCCTCATACTCCTCCAGGCGGTAGAACCGGCCCACGTCCTCGGGGTACCCGGCGGCCTTGAAAACCCCCATGTTCTTCCCGCTGGAGAAGACATAGCAGCCCTTCAGGGCCACGTTGATCTTCAGAACGCTCCGGGCCACGAAGGTGTCCTCGTCCACCTGCATATCCCGGAGGGCGGACTGAAGGGGGGCGGCAAAGTACCGCCAGATCAAAGGCTCGTCGGTGATCTCCGGAATCTTCCGCACGGGAATCTCCTCCGCCCACACCAGGTCGAACCGCTCCTTCAAAAAGGCCTCGCAGGTCTCCCGGCAGCTGTTGTCGTCAAAAAAGATATGGATGGCGAAAAACTCCCGGTAGTCGGGGTAGATGCCGTAGCCGGCAAAGCCGCCGCCCAGTCCGTTGGACCGCTCCCGCATGGGCACCATGCTGGCCACGATCCCCTCGCCGCTCATGCAGCGTCCCTCCCGGGAGATCACAGCGGAGATGGCGCACCCGGAGGGAATCCGTACCTGACCCTCCAAAGGTCTCATATCGTCACACCCTTTCGGTAAAGAAAAAAAGGACGCTTACAAAAAAGGGCAGACCTCCCCTCTTTATAAACATCCTTGTTTATGAAACCACGATACTATAAAGACAAATGTTTGTCAACGGAAAACTCCACAAAATACCGACCGATATCCCGCTGAATTTGTGCAAATCTGGCATTGACGGGAGAAAAAGTTCCGTGTATTGTATTGTCATTGCAAGACGACGGCGTCAGGGACCCTGGGTCCCGGCGTCGCCGTCCCTTTTTTTATGCTAAAATACGCAGAGAGGGTGAATAAACATGAAAACTGTACCGGAGTATTTCGGCAGTATGGTATTTGACGACCGGGTGATGAAGGCCCGACTGCCCGAGGGGGTGTACCGCTCCCTGCGGCGGACCATGGACCAGGGGGAGCGGCTGGATTTGTCGGTGGCCAACGCGGTAGCGGAGGCCATGAAGGACTGGGCCGTGGAGCGGGGGGCCACCCACTTCACCCACTGGTTCCAGCCCATGACCGGCGTCACGGCGGAGAAGCACGACAGCTTCATCTCCCCCGCCCCCGACGGCCGGGTGATTCTGGAGTTCTCCGGCAAGGAGCTGATCCGGGGGGAGCCCGACGCCTCCTCCTTCCCCTCCGGCGGCCTGCGGGCCACCTTCGAGGCCCGGGGCTACACCGCCTGGGACCCCACCTCCTACGCCTTCATCAAGGACCGTACCCTCTGCATTCCCACCGCCTTCTGCTCCTACGGCGGGGAGGCCCTGGACAAGAAGACCCCCCTGCTCCGGTCCATGGAGGCCCTGAACCGCCAGGCCATGCGGGTGCTGCGGCTGCTGGGGGACACGGAGACCACCTGCGTCCGCACCTCCGTGGGGCCCGAGCAGGAGTATTTTCTCATCGACCGCGCCCTCTATGAGAAGCGGAAGGACCTCATCTACACCGGCCGCACCCTCTTCGGCGCCCGCCCCCCCAAGGGTCAGGAGCTGGACGACCACTACTTCGGCGCCATCAAGCCCCGGGTGGCGGCCTACATGGCGGAGCTGAACGAGGAGCTGTGGAAGCTGGGCATTCTGGCCAAGACGGAGCACAACGAGGTGGCCCCGGCCCAGCACGAGCTGGCCCCCATCTACACCGCCACCAACATCGCCACGGACCACAACCAGCTGACCATGGAGATCATGCAGAAGGTGGCGGCAAAGCACGGCCTGGTGTGCCTCCTCCACGAGAAGCCCTTCGACGGGGTCAACGGCTCGGGGAAGCACAACAACTGGTCCATGGCCACCGATACCGGCGTGAACCTCCTCTCCCCGGGAGAGAAGCCCTTTGAGAACACCCGCTTCCTCCTCTTCCTCTCCGCGGTGATCCAGGCGGTGGACGACTACCAGGATCTGCTGCGGCTGTCGGTGGCCACCGCCGGCAACGACCACCGCCTGGGGGCCAACGAGGCGCCTCCCGCCGTGGTGTCCATCTTCCTGGGCGACGAGCTCACCGCCGTCCTTCAGGCCATCGAGCGGGGAGAGGATTACACCGCCGCCGCCGGGGCCGTCATGAAGCTGGGGGTCCACGCCCTGCCCCGGTTCCCCAAGGACTCCACCGACCGCAACCGTACCTCCCCCTTCGCCTTCACCGGCAACAAGTTTGAATTCCGGATGCTGGGCTCCTCCAACTCCATCGCCTGCGCCAACATGATGCTCAACAGCGCCGTGGCGGAGTCCCTCCGCCAGTACGCCGACCGGCTGGAGGGGGCGGCGGACGCCGAGAACGAGGTACGGCAGATTCTCCGGGATGTCATCACCGCCCACAAGCGGATCCTCTTCAACGGCAACGGCTACGACGCCGCCTGGCTGGAGGAGGCCGCGCGCCGGGGCCTCAGCAACTTGCCCACCACCCCCGACTGCATGCCGCGGCTTTTGGATGAGAAGAATGTGGAGATGCTGACCCGCCACAAGGTGTTCTCCCCGGCGGAGCTCCACAGCCGCTGTGACATCATGCTGGAGAACTACTGCAAGAGTGTGGAGATCGAGGCCGTCACCATGTCCGACATGGCCCGGAAGGAAATTCTCCCCGCGGTGGAGGCCTTTGCCGCCGCCACCGCCGAGGCAGCCGGGAAGAAGAAGGCCCTGGCCCCGGAGCTGACCCTGGGGTACGAGACGGGGCTGGTCCGCCGCCTCTCCGGTCTCACCGACCGGATGGCCGAGGCCGCCGACGCCCTGGACGCCGCCATGGCCGCCCTGCCCCAGGGGGATATCATCGCCCGGTCCGAGGCCGTCCGGGACGAGATTCTGCCCCGGATGGCGGACCTCCGGTCCGCCGCCGATCAGGCGGAGCTGGCCACCTCCCAGGAGCACTGGCCCTTCCCCACCTACGGCGATCTCCTCTTCAGCGTCCGCTGAAATCCTTCCGATCCCACGCGCTCGGGGATTTTTCCCCGCCATTTCTCCGGGACGCTCCCCTCTCTCCCCTCCCTCCCTCCGGGGAGCGTCCCCCTGAAAAGAATCCATCCGCCGCCCGGGAAGACCTCCCGGGCGCGCGCGGCGTCTGGATACCGCCGCCGACTCTGCAGATACTGCAACAAAACATAAAAGGAGGCTGCACCCATGGACAAGCAGGTTCTGCTCTACGAGGGCAAAGCGAAAAAAGTCTACGCCACCGAGGACCCCGGGGCCCTCATCGTCGCCTACAAGGACGACGCCACCGCCTTCAACGGCCTGAAGAAAGGCTCCATTGCGGGCAAGGGCGTCATCAACAACCAGATGACCAACTACTTCATGACCCTTCTGGAGCGGGAGGGGGTCCCCACCCACTTTCTCCGGGAACTGAGCGAACGGGAGACCCTGGTCAAGCGGGTGACCATCGTCCCCCTGGAGGTCATCGTCCGCAACATCGCCGCCGGGTCCTTCTCCAAGCGCTACGGCGTGGAGGAGGGGGTGGTCTTTGACCGGCCCACCATCGAGTTTTCCTATAAAAATGACGAATTGGGGGATCCCCTCCTCAACACCAGCCACGCCCTGGCCCTCCATCTGGCCACCGAGGCGGAGATTGACACCATCCGCACCCTGTCCCTCCGGGTCAACGAGGTCCTCCGGACCTTCTGGGCCCAGTGCGGCGTGACCCTGGTGGACTTCAAGCTGGAGTTCGGCCGCCTGGGGGACGGGACCATCGTCCTGGCCGACGAGATCAGCCCCGACACCTGCCGCCTGTGGGACGCCGCCACGGGGAAGAAGCTGGACAAGGACCGGTTCCGCCGGGATCTCGGCGGCGTGGAGGACGCCTATGCCGAGGTGATGGGGCGGCTGAGGAACCACGATGCCCGATAACCACCTCCACGAGGAGTGCGGCGTCTTCGGCATGTTCGCCCCCCAGCGGGGGGATGTGGCCTCCCTGGCCTATTACGGACTCTACGCCCTCCAGCACCGGGGCCAGGAGAGCGCCGGCATCGCCGTCAACGACCGGGGCCTCTTCACCCTGCGCCGGGGGGTGGGACTGGCGGGGGAGGTGTTCTCCCCGGAAAAGCTCCGGGAGCTGGGGGAGGGAACCATGGCGGTGGGCCATGTCCGCTACGCCACCACCGGCTCTGACGCCGCCCTCAATGCCCAGCCTCTGGTGATCAACCACCACAAAGGGGCCATGGCTCTGGCCCACAACGGCAATCTCACCAACTCCCTGCCCCTGCGCCGCCGCCTGGAGGAGCGGGGCTCCATCTTCCACACCACCACCGACTCGGAGGTCATCGCCTACCAGATCGTCCAGGAGCGGCTGCGGACTCCCTCCATCGAGGCCGCCGTCCGGGCGGCTATGGACCGGCTGGAGGGCGCCTATTCTCTGGTGATTGCCTCCCCCTCCAAGCTCATTGCCGCCCGGGACCCCTACGGCTTCCGGCCCCTCTGTATGGGCCGCCGCCCGGACGGAGCGGTGGTGTTTGCCTCCGAGTCCTGCGCCCTGGACGCGGTGGGGGCCGTTCTGGAGCGGGATCTCCTCCCCGGGGAGGTGGTCACCGTCAGCAGGGAGGGCGTCGCCAGCGACCGCAGCGCCTGCGGCCGGCGTCCCCGGCGGCTGTGCGTCTTTGAGCTCATCTACTTTGCCCGGCCCGACTCCGTCATCGACGGGGCCGGGGTGGCGGAGGCCCGGCAGCGTGCGGGGGCCTTCCTGGCGGAGACCCACCCGGCGGAGGCGGACGTGGTGGTGGGGGTGCCAGATTCGGGGCTGGAGGCGGCGCTGGGCTACGCCCGGGCCTCCGGCATCCCCTACGCCATGGGCTTCACCAAGAACAAATATGTGGGCCGCACCTTCATCGCCCCCCAGCAGGCTCTCCGTGAGGAGGGGGTCAGCCTGAAGCTGAACCCGGTGCGGGGCGCGGTGGAGGGGAAGCGGGTGGTCCTGGTAGACGACTCCATCGTCCGGGGAACCACCTGCCGCCGCATCACGGCCCTCCTGCGCCGGGCGGGAGCCCGGGAAATTCACATGCGGGTCAGCGCGCCCCCCTTTGTGGCTCCCTGCCACTACGGCACCGACATCGACAGCCCGGAGAACCTCATCGCCAACCGCCACAGCGTGGAGGAGATCGCCCGGCTCATCGGGGCGGACTCTCTGGGCTATCTGACGATGGACCAGGTCTGCCGCCTCACCGGGCGGGAGGAGGGGTTCTGCACCGCCTGCTTCGGAGGCGGGTACCCCACCCCGGTGCCCCCGCCGGGACAAAAAGACCGCTTTTCGCAAAAAATCAGAGAATAAACGACGTCCGCTGCGGAATTTTTGCCCGCGGCGGACGTTTTCCGTTTCCAAGGTACCGTTCCTCCCGCCCTTGCCTTTCCGGAGAATTGTTGGTATAATACTAAATTAGATTTAAGCTGGCGGAAAAGCCGCCAAATGGAAGCATCCCCAGGAGGACGATATGGCAGCAAGCAAAAAATCCTACGGCAACACCTCCATCAGCGCCCTGAAGGGGGCGGACCGGGTCCGGAAACGGCCCGGCGTCATTTTCGGCAGCGACGGTCTGGACGGCTGCGAGCACGCCGTATTCGAAATCTTATCCAACTCCATTGACGAGGCCCGGGAGGGCCACGGCAAGATCATCACCGTCAAGCGCTTTTTGGACCACAGCGTGGAGGTGGAGGATCAGGGCCGGGGCTGTCCGGTGGACTGGAACGAGAAGGAGCAGAAATATAACTGGGAGCTGGTGTTCTGCGAGCTTTACGCCGGCGGCAAGTACGGCAACAACCAGGGGGGCAACTACGAATACTCCCTGGGACTCAACGGCCTTGGCTCCTGCGCCACCCAGTACGCCTCCCGATATATGGACGTCACCGTCTGGCGGGACGGCTATGAGTACACCCTCCGCTTTGAGCGGGGCGAGGTGGTGGGGGAGAAGGGAAAGGAGCTCCAGAAGACCCCCCTCAGCAAAAAGCGCACCGGCACCCGGACCAAGTGGCTTCCCGATTTGGACGTGTTCACCGACATCGACATCCCCGCCGACTACTTTACCGACGTGATGAAGCGGCAGGCGGTGGTGAACGCCGGCATCACCTTCCGGTTTCAAAACGAGGTGAGCCGGGGAAAATTCGAGACCACGGAGTTCCTCTATGAAAACGGCATTGCCGACTATGTGAAGGAGCTGGCGGGGGAGGAGAGCCTCACCTCCCCGGTGTTCTGGGAGGCGGAGCGAAAGGGTCGGGACCGTGCCGACAAGGACGAATATAAGGTAAAGCTCAGCGTGGCCTGCTGCTTCTCCAACCGCACCCACGTCATTGAGCACTACCACAACTCCAGCTGGCTGGAGCACGGGGGCAGCCCGGAGAAGGCCACCCGATCCGCCTTTGTAGGGGCCATCGACGCCTGGCTCAAGCAGAACAGCAAGTACCAGAAAAACGAGAGCAAGGTGACCTGGGCGGACGTGGAGGACTGTCTGGTGCTGGTGAGCAACAACTTCTCCACCCAGACCAGCTACGAGAACCAGACCAAGAAGGCTATCACCAACAAATTCATCCAGGAGGCTATGACGGAGTTCCTCCGGGAGCGGCTGTCGGTGTACTTCATCGAGACCCCCACCGACGCGGCGAAGATCGCCGAACAGGTGCTCATCAACAAGCGGTCCCGGGAGCGGGCGGAACAGACCCGTCTCAACATCAAAAAGAACCTCTCCGGCAGCATCGACATCGCCAACCGTGTGCAGAAGTTTGTGGACTGCCGCACCAAGGATGTGAGCCGCCGGGAGATCTATATTGTGGAGGGCGACTCGGCCCTCGGCAGCGTAAAGCTGAGCCGGGACGCGGAGTTTCAGGGAATCATGCCCGTCCGGGGCAAGATTCTCAACTGTCTGAAGGCGGACTATGCCAAGATCTTCAAAAGCGAAATCATCACCGATCTCATGAAGGTGCTGGGCTGCGGGGTGGAGGTCCAGAGCAAGCACAAGGACCTGAGCTCCTTTGATTTGAGCAATCTCCGGTGGAGCAAGGTGGTCATCTGCACCGACGCCGACGTGGACGGCTTCCAGATTCGGACGCTGATTCTCACCATGCTGTACCGGCTGTGCCCTACCCTCATTGAGAAAGGGTACGTGTATATCGCGGAGTCGCCCCTCTTTGAGATCACCTGCGGGGAGAAGACCTGGTTTGCCTACTCCGAGAAGGAGAAGGCGGAGATCGTGAAGTCCCTGGAGGGGAAGAAGGTAAAGATCGACCGGAGCAAGGGCCTCGGCGAGAACGACCCGGACATGATGTGGCTGACCACCATGAACCCGGAGACCCGGCGGCTCATCAAGGTGATGCCCCAGGAGGCGGAGCGCACCAGCGCCATGTTTGAGCTGCTTTTAGGAGACAATCTCCAGGGCCGGAAGGACCACATCGCCGAGAACGGGTATAAATTTTTGGATTTGGCGGATATCTCCTGATGCTGCCCTCTGGCCGGGCAGGGCCGTTTTTGTCCCTGACGAGGGCGGACGGCGTTTTGTCGGTGCCCGACGGTGTACTGCCCGGTGTTTTGCCTCCGGCGGCCTACTTTTGTCGCTGAACAAAAGTAGGCATCTCCGCGCTAAGAGCCTCGCTATGCTCGGTTGCGCTCCGAAACACCTCGCTGCGGCTTGGTGAAAATCAGCTTAGAACCTACGGTTCTAAGGATTCCCTTATTTCCCAAATCTGAAAATCCTGATGTTTTGGCGTGATTTTGTCTTTCTGACGCAGCAAGGGGGTGACAGTTCCCCTGTTTCCGCGCTTCAGCGCGCTCCCCTGGTGGTGGTAGGGGCCTCTGCTCCCGATGTTGTCAAATTTGCTAACGCCGCACAAGCTCATTCACGGAAAAACGGTAGGCGAAAAAATCAGCGTCTACCCACCGCATGAGCGCGCTAAAGCGCGGCGCTTCAAGCAGAAGACGACCCAAACAGGCGTCACCCGTATAAAACCTTCAACAGAAAGCCTCCCTGACCATCCGGTCTTGGTAATAAAAAAAGGAGTTCTTAGAACCATGGGTTCTAAGTCAACTTTTGCCTACTTTTCTTTGACGAGAAAAGTAGGCCGCCGGAGGCATAACACCAAACGAAATACCGTCGGGTACCGACAAAGCGACATTCGCCCTCGTCAGAAGGGCAAAAACAGCGCCGGTCCCGGCAGCCGAGGGGACAATTTTTCCCCTTTTCCCCGTGCCCACCATCCTCATATGTGGATGTTTCAGATAAGTCGAGAGAAGAAATCAGGAGAAGAACAAACAGATTGGAGGAAAACTAAGATGAAAAAGCTGTTTGCGCTGATGCTGGCGCTGGTGATGACCCTGTCTCTGGCCGCGCCCGCCATGGCCGCCGACCAGCCCCTGTGGCAGCAGATGGGCTACGAGAGCCAGCAGGAGCTGCTGGACTGGTACGGCATTTCCCAGGCCAATTATGACGCCATCGCCGCCAAGTTCGGGAGCTTCGACCCCTACGCCTACTACGCTGAAAATGAGCAGATGTTCTGGGAGATGACCGCCCAGGAGTACATGTCCACCTACGAGGTGACGGAGGAGGAGTTCCGGCAGGAGATGCTCTCCTACTGGTTCTATAACCAGTACACCCCCCTGATGGAGCAGCAGATGGTGGACGACGCCATCACCGCTGTGGGCGGCGTGCCCGGTCAGATCAACGTCATGTGGAACGGCAAGTGCATCCAGTTCACCGACGCCGCTCCCGAGATCGCCAACAACCGCACCATGGTGCCCATTCGGGCCATCATGGAGGATATGGGGGCCGAGGTGACCTATGAAAACCGCACCGTCACCTGCATCCTCAACGGCGCCACCGTCACCTTCCCCGTGGGCGGCACCTCCGCCACCGTGGAGAAGGACGGCGAGACCGAAACCGTCACCCTGGACAGCCCCAGCTATCTCAAGAACAACCGCACCTACGTCCCCGTCCGCTTCATCAGTGAGGCCTCCGGCTACGACGTGTTCTGGGACAACGCCGCCCGCACCGCCGTCATCGTGGACCGGGAGGCCGCCGTGGCCGCCCTGGACGAGAATCTCACCATTCTCAACGAGATGATGCAGAAGCAGTACGCCCAGTACGATTTCAACAAGGCCTATGAGATCGACTACACCCTGGACGGCACCGTGGCCGTGATCGACTTCCTCAGCGGTAACAAGAACTACGACTTCGACGCCGATATGACCGTTCTGTGGAAGGGCGCCGACTATGAGATCAACGGCTCCCTCCAGCTGGGCGACGTGATCGACGCCCTCATGGATGTGGGTGAAATCTACGCCGACGAGATTCCCGCGGAGCTGCTGCCCCTGCTGAAGGATCTGGACTTCTCCATGATCCTCTCCGGCGAGGGCTGCTGGATCAGCGCTCCCGTCCTTACCTATGTGCTGGCCCAGGAGTATCCTCAGCTGTCCGGCAAGGACGTGTGGCTGGATATGGGCAAGGCGCTGGGCATGGACATGAGCCAGCTGATGGAGATGTCCGCCGCCCTGATGACCGAGGACGCCACCCTCGGCAGCCTCCTCTATGACAGCAGCGTTATGTCGATGGAGATGCTGGGCGGCATGGACCAGGTGAGCTACCTGAACTTCCCCGCCACCCTGGGATTTACCAAGACCATGCTGGACGCCCTTCTGGGGGACGACACCTTCACCAGGAGCGGCACCTCCTACAAGTGGACCATGGATCTGGCAAGTCTCTATGCCGCCATGGAAATACCCGTAACCGAGGAGGAACTGGCGGGCGGCGACTTCTCCATGGAGATGACTATCCGCTCCAACGGCTCCGTGGACTACGACCTGACCCTCTCCCTCAACGACTATAATATCGTCTCCGGGGGCTACACCGACGATGCGCTGGTGACCTTCACCCTGTCCGGTACCTCCGGCGCCCTCAGCGGCAATATGGATCTGCAGCTGCAGATCAAGAACGTGGCGGACGCCAAGCTCACCGCGAAGTACACCGGTCGCACCACCGTCAAGACTCCCGCCGCTCAGCCTCCCGCCGGCAGCGAGATTCTGGACCTCTCCAGCCTGTAACCCATTCTCCCGCCGCCCCGTCTCCGGGGCGGCGGGCCCCTCCGGGGACGAGAACCTGAACAAAGGAACGCAACGTGTATGCCGAAGAAGAAGAGCCCCCAGGAGGGGGCGAAGAAAGTCAGCAACCCCAACGTCCTGGGGCTTCGGGCGGAGGTGCTGGAGCAGCCCATCACCGACACCCTGGAGCAAAACTACATGCCCTACGCCATGTCCGTCATCGTCTCCCGGGCCATCCCGGAGATCGACGGCTTCAAGCCCAGCCACCGAAAGCTCCTCTACACCATGTATGAGATGGGCCTTCTCACCAAGCCCCGGACCAAGAGCGCCAACATCGTGGGCCAGACCATGCGGTTAAACCCCCACGGCGACGCCGCCATCTACGAGACCATGGTCCGCCTCTCCAAGGGCTACGAGGCCCTGCTCCACCCCTTTGTGGACTCCAAGGGCAACTTCGGCAAGGTCTATTCCCGGGATATGGCCTACGCCGCCAGCCGGTACACTGAGGCCAAGCTCAGCCCCATCTGCGCCGAGCTCTTCCGGGACATCGACCAGGACACGGTGGACTTTATCGACAACTACGACAATACCAGGAAGGAGCCCACCCTCCTGCCCACCACCTTCCCCAACATCCTCGTCAGCGCCAACCAGGGCATTGCCGTGGGCATGGCCTCCCAGCTGTGCGGGTTCAATCTGGGGGAGGTGTGCGACACCACGGCGGCCTTCCTGAAAAATCCCAAGTGCGACCTCACCGCCACCCTGCTGGCCCCGGATTTTCCCACCGGCGGCCAGGTGATTCTGGACGAGGCCGTGCTGCGGGACATTTATGAGACGGGCCGGGGCAGCGTGCGGCTCCGGGCCAAGTACCGCTATGTGAAGGCGGAAAACCTCATTGAGATCTACGAGATTCCCTACACCACCACCACGGAGGCCATTCTGGACAAGGTGGCGGAGCTCATCAAGACCGGCAAGGCCAAAGAGATTGCCGACATGCGGGACGAGACGGACCTCAACGGCCTGAAGCTCACCATCGACCTCAAGCGCGGCGTGGACCCGGACAAGCTGATGCAGAAGCTCTACAAGACCACCACCCTCCAGGACACCCTCTCCTGCAACTTCAACGTCCTCATCGCCGGGATGCCCCGGGTGATGGGGGTCCGGGAGCTTCTGGAGGAGTGGTGCGCCTGGCGCACGGAGTGCGTGCGGCGGCGGGTGTACTTCGTGATGCAGAAAAAACGGGAGAAGCTCCACCTCCTCCAGGGCCTGCGGAAGATTCTGCTGGACATCGACAAGGCCATCGCCATCATCCGGGAGACGGAGGAGGAGGCCATGGTGGTGCCGAACCTGATGATTGGCTTCGGCATCGACGAGGTCCAGGCGGAGTACGTGGCGGAGATCAAGCTGCGCAACATCAACAAGGAGTACATTCTCAAGCGCACCGAGGAGTTGGAGCGCCTCCGGGACGAGATCGACGACCTCCAGGACGTGCTGGACAAGCCCCAGCGGGTGAAGAAGATCATCACCGGTGAGCTGGAGAACGTGAAGAAGAAGTACGCCGTCCCCCGGCGCACGGAGATCGTCTACGGCCACGAGGTGGAGGAGTACAGGGAGGAGGACGAGACCCCGGACTATCCGGTCCATCTCTTCCTCTCCCGGGAGGGGTACTTCAAGAAAATCACCCCCCAGTCCCTCCGCATGGCCGCCGACCAGAAGTACAAGGAGGAGGACGGCCTCAGCCAGACCTTCGAGACAACGAATCGCGCCGAGATCATGTTCTTCACCGACCGCTGCCAGGTGTACAAATGCCGCCTCAGCGACTTTGGCGACACCAAGGCCAGCGCCATGGGGGACTACCTCCCCACCAAACTGGGCATGGACGCCGAGGAGCATGTGGTCTACGCCTGCCTCCCCGGGGACTACACCGGCTGCCTGCTGTTCTTCTTTGAAAACGGCAAGGCCGCCCGGGTGGAGCTGAGCGCCTATCAGACCACCTCCAACCGCCGCAGGCTCACCGGGGCCTATAGCGACAAGAGCCCCCTGACGGCGGTGCTCCTCCTCCGGGAGGACCTGGAGCTGGCGGTGTACTCCACGGAGCCGAGAGCTCTGATCTTCAACACCGCCCTTCTCACCCCCAAGACCACCCGGTCCACCCAGGGGGTCCAGGTGATGACCCTGAAGCCCAAGTACCGCCTGGCGGTTGCCAAGCCCCTGGAGGACACGGGCATCACCAATCTGGGCCGCTACCGCTGCCGCTCCCTCCCCGCCGCCGGCGCTCTGGTTCGTGAGGAGGACGGAGAGGACAAGCAGATGCAGCTGCTCTAATTCCCTTTTCCCGAAAAAAGAGGACCATGAAACAAAAGAAGACCTTTCTGACATTCCTGTGGGACTACGGCGTCATCACCCTGGGTAGCGCCCTCTACGCCCTGTCCTTCAACTGGTGCTTCCAGCCCAACCATATGGCCTTCGGCGGCTTCACCGGCGCAGCGCAGATTATCAACCGGCTTTTGCCGGTGCTGCCGGTGGGCGTGCTGGTGTTCGTGATGAACGTGCCCCTGTTTCTGATCGGCGTGCGGAAGATGGGGTGGGGCCTGCTGGTCTCCTCCCTCTACGCCATGACCATCGGGTCGGTCTTCATCGACGTGATGGCCGCCCTCCACACCTTCCAGCCCATGGAGCCCATGCTGGCCTGCATCTACGGCGGCGTGCTCATGGGACTGAGCATGGGGCTGCTGCTCCAGGTGGGGGCCACCACCGGCGGCACGGAGCTGGGGGCCCGGCTTTTGAAGTACCGGGTTCCCCACCTGTCCATCGGGCGGCTGTGCCTTGCCATTGATCTGGTGATCATTGCCGCCTACGCCCTGGTATTTCACAACCTTCACAACGCCCTCTACGGCGTGGTGGCCATGTATATCTCCAGTCTGGTGATGGATACGGTGATCTACGGCTCCTTAAGCGCAAAAATGGCCTATGTGATTACCGGAGACTGTGAGGCCATGTCCCGGGCGCTGCTGGCGCTGGATCTGGGCGTCACCATTCTCCCCGGCCGGGGCGCCTACACCGGCAAGGAGAAGGACGTGCTGCTGTGTGCCTTCAAGCGCAGCCAGATCGCCGCGGTGAAGCGGGCGGTCCACGAGGTGGACCCGGGGGCCTTCCTCATTGTCTGCGAGGCCCACGAGGTGATGGGGGAGCGCTTCGGCGCCTATGATCCCGACAGCCTGTAGGCTGATACTTTGTATTTCCCGGTCCCCTGGGGGCCGATGTGCAACTGATTGAGAAAGGAAGGATTCACTATGGCATTTGAAGCATTGAAGAAGACTCTGGAGAGCAACGGGTTCCAGGTATCTGTCTTTGCCACGGCGGAGGAGGCGGCGGCCTATCTCAACCGGGAAATCGACAACACCACCGTGGGCTGCGGCGGGTCCATGACCCTGAAGGATATGGGGCTCTACGACTCCCTGGCCGCCCACAACACCCTGTACTACCACGGCGCCAGCGACGACCCCAAGGGCACCATGCAGAAGGCCATGACCGCCGACGTGTACCTCCTCTCCGCCAATGCCATTGCCGCGAGCACCGGTGAGATTCTCAGCATCGACGGCACCGGCAACCGGGTCAGCTCCACCCTCTTCGGCCACCGGAAGGTGTATTTCGTGGCCGGGAAGAACAAGGTATCGGAGGACTTCGACAAGGCGCTGTGGCGGCTGCGCAACGTGGTGGCCCCCAAGAACGCCCAGCGGCTGGGCCGGAAGACCCCCTGTGCGCTGCGGGGGGACAAGTGCTACAACTGCAACAGCCCCGAGCGGATCTGCCGGGGTCTGGTGGTCCACTACAAGAAGATGAACTCCATGGACATGGAGGTGGTCCTGGTGGACCAGGAGCTGGGCTATTGATCCCATACCCCGACGAGAGGAGGAGCCTCCCTTGAAGAAGCGGCTTTCCTGCCTGGCTGCGGCGCTGCTGCTGTTGCTGCCGGCGGGCTGTTCCCTGGACCGGCAGTATAGCGTGGTGGAGCCTCACGAGAACCAGTACTGGGAGAGCACCGCCGACGACATTCTGCGGGCGGAGAGCTACCAGGACTTTGTCAATACCATTCTGCTGCTGGTGGAACAGCACGATGACCAGGGTACCATCCGCCTCTATCTCACCGACGTGGATTATGCCGACGCCTTTGCCATGGTGAAGGCGGCCTGCGCGGAGGTGCGGCTGGAGACGGCCATCGGCTCCTACTCTCTGGAGGCCCTGGACTTCGACATGCAGGAGCTGCGCAACAGCTACTACCAGGTGGGGCTGCTGCCCACCTACCGCCGCACGGCGGAGGAGGCCGCCGCCATTGTGGAGACCGCCTCCTCCTCGGCTATCTACGAGCTGCTGCTCCAGGCCTGGGAGCAGGGGGCGGAGCGGCTGACGGTCCGCTACGCCTATCTGGCGGAGGAGCGAGAAAGTCTTCTGAAGAACATCCGCCAGCTCCAGTGGGAGCTGGAGACCGGCCAGGAGAAGGGTTCGGAGGAAGAGACTTCACCGGAGGAGGAGCAGACCGGGGGGATGGAGATTCCCCAGGAACTGCCGGAGGGCTATGTGCCCTGGGAGGTGTTTCTCTACCCTCCGGAGGGGGACAGCAGCATCATCGAAATTCTTCTCCATCCCGGACAGTAAAAGAACACGCACAGGGGACGAGGCCGTCCTCTGTGCGTTTTTCGTAGGGAAATGGGAAAAAGAAAATCCAAATCCGGCTTGTAGCCCTTATGAGAATGTGGTAAAATGATACGATAGTTCGATTAAGAGGGCCAATGGCGGTCCGGGGGAGGGAAGGGCGTCCATGGGGATCCACGACGAGCACCGCCAGCGGCGGCGCAGGCTGTTTCAGGAAAACGGTCTGGAGGTCTTCGCGGACCACGAGGTGCTGGAGCTGCTGCTGTTTTACGCCATTCCCCGAAAGGACACCAATCCCATTGCCCACCGGCTGATGGAGCACTTCGGGTCCTTGGACAGGGTGCTGTCGGCCACAGCGGAGGAGCTGTGTCAGGTGGAGGGGGTAGGCCCCTCGGCGGCCCTTCTCATTACGCTCCTTCCGCATATCAGCCGCCGGGCGGCGCTGCAAAGCATGGAGCGGGAGGTCATCCTCAACTCCGTGGAGGCCATGGGGCGGTACTGTCTGACTCTGGCGGGCAGCGGCAGGGAAGAGGCCTTTTATCTCATCTGTCTGGATGCCAAGGGGAAGGTGCTGAGCCGACACCGGCTGGGGGAGGGGCCCTCGGGGGTGTCGGTGAATCTGCGGAAGGTGGCGGAGATTGCGCTCCGGAGCAACGCCTACGCGGTGGTGCTGACCCACAACCACCCCAGCGGCATGGCGCTGCCCTCCCGGGAGGATCTGCTGGCCACCCAGCAGATTCAGCAGCTGCTGCAGAACATGGGGGTGATTTTGCTGGACCACATCATCACCGCCGACGGGGATTTCGTCTCCCTGGCGGAAAACGGCAGCATCCCGCGGAGGTAGGGGGAGGATTTGTCCCCTCGGTTGCCGGGACCGGCGCTCGTTTTGTCCCGCTGACGGGGACAGCGTCCTCTTTGCCGGTACCCGACGGTGTACTGATCGGTGTTTTGCCTCCGGCGGCCTACTTTTGTCGCTGAACAAAAGTAGGCAAAAATCAGCTTAAAACCTACGGTTTTAAGAATTCCCTTCGTTTCCTACCGAAACTTGGAAGTCAGGGAGGCTCTTTGCTGTTGGCTTGGTCCGGGCGACGCCTGTTGACGTGCGTGTTTGCGTCTCCTTCCGCGCTTCGGCGCGCTGCCTTGATGGTCGTTTTGGCCTGTTCGTCTACCGGTTTCCAAAACTTGACAGTCAGGGAGGCCTTTGGTTGCTGGCTTTGTACAGGTGACGCCGATTCGGGTCATCTTCTGCTCCTGCGCCGCGCTTCAGCGCGCTCATGCGGTGGGTTGGCGGTAGTCGATTCGTCTAAAGCCTTCCCCCGCTGGGGGAAGGTGGCGCGAAGCGCCGGATGAGGGACCGCGCAGTGCAGGATAACGGTAAAAGGAAGTCTCTGCCCTTGGGTTCCCCTCATCCGCCTCCTTCGGAGGCACCTTCCCCCAAGGGGGGAAGGCTTTCAAATTGGGAAATTGCAGAAGCCCCAACCACCACCAGGGGAGCGCGCTGAAGCGCGGAAGGAGGGGAACTCCGACCCCCTTGCATCCGTCAGCCGGGAAAACCGGCGAAACAAACGGTACAGACTCCCCATAACAGGCCGAAAGGAGTCCTTAGAACCTTGGTTCTAAGCGGACTTTTGGTGACTTTTCTTCCGCGAGAAAAGTCACCCGCCGGAGGCAAAACCAGATATCGAAACACCGTCGGGTACCGACAAAAAAAGACCACACCCTCGCCAGAAGGACAAAAAAGAGCCGGTCCCGGCGGCGAGCGGACAAAAAAGAAAGGCCCCGCTATGACAGCAACAGAACCAAAAAAGAAAACCGCCGCCCAGCTGCAGGTGCTGCTGGGCGCCTCCCTCTGGGGCCTCATCGGCCTCTTTAACCGCCAGCTCACCGCCGGCGGCTTCTCCGCCCAGTCCATCGTCACCGTGCGGAACCTGGGGGGCCTCCTGGTCCTCACCATCGTCCTCCTCCTTACCCGCCGGGAGGCGCTGAAAATTCAGCTCCGCCACCTGCCCATTTTCTTCGGCACCGGCGTGGTCAGCGTCATCTTCTTTACCCTCTGCTACTTCCGCTGCCAGCAGATTGCCTCCCTGGCCGTGGCCGCCATCCTCCTCTACACCGCCCCCGCCTTCGTGGTGCTCCTCTCCGCCCTCATCTTCCGGGAGCGGATCACCCGGCGGAAGCTGATTGCCCTTCTGCTGGCCTTTTTGGGCTGCGTCTTTGTCTCCGGCATTCTTCAGGGGGGATTGTCCCTCTCCGGAACGGGTCTCCTTATGGGGGTGGCCTCCGGCTTTTTCTACGGTCTCTACTCCATCTTCGCCCCCTTCGCTTTGAAGCACTACCAGCCCCTCACCGTCATCTACTACACCTTCGTCTTTGCGGGCCTTGGCTCTCTGCCCCTGCTGCGGACAGAGGAGGTGGCCCCCGCCCTCCACAGCCTTCCCCTCCTGGGGAGCGTGGCGGGACTGGTGCTCATCGCCACCGTGCTGCCCTACCTCTTCTACACCCGGGGCCTCGCCGGGGTGGAGAGCGGCCGGGCCGCCATTCTGGCCAGCGTGGAGCCCATTGTGGCCGCCCTGGTGGGAGTCGTCGCCTTCGGGGAACCCCTGGGCCTTGGCGTGGTGCTGGGCCTCGCCTGCATTCTGGCTACCGTTTTTCTGCTGCGATAGATCGAGAAACCCATGAAAAGGAAGGTGTCCGCCATGTGGGCCATCTTTGCCCTGCTCTCCGCGGTATTTGCCGCCGCCACCTCCATTCTGGCCAAGGTAGGGGTGGAGAACGTGAATTCCAATCTGGCCACCGCCGTCCGCACCACCGTGGTGCTGGTGATGGCCTGGGGTATGGTGCTCCTCACCGGGAAAACCGGGGAACTGAGCCAGATCAACAGCCGCAGCTGGCTCTTTCTCACCCTGTCGGGAATTGCCACGGGCCTGTCCTGGTTATGCTACTACTACGCCCTCCAGAAAGGCCCTGCCAGCAAGGTGGTGCCCATCGATAAATTCAGCGTGGTGATCACCGTGGCGCTGGCCTTCCTGCTGCTCCATGAGAAAGCCGACGCCAAGACGGTGCTCGGCTGCGCCCTGATCACTGTGGGAACCTTTGTGATGATCTTGTGAGGAAATCTGCCATGGCAAAGCAAAAAGAAGAAAAAACCAACGTCATGCGGACGCTGGAGCAGAAAAAAATTCCCTATACCGCCCATACCTATCCCCACGAGGAGGGCGTGGCGGTGGACGGGGCCACCGTGGCCAGAAGTCTCGGCCAGGACCCCGCCCGGGTGTTCAAGACCCTGGTGACCCGGGGAGCCTCCGGGGGCTACTATGTCTTCGACATCCCCGTGGAGGCCACCCTGGACCTGAAAAAAGCCGCCAAAGCCGTGGGGGAGAAGTCCGTGGCCATGCTCCACCAGAAGGAGCTTCTGCCCCTCACCGGCTATGTCCACGGCGGCTGCAGCCCCGTGGGCATGAAGAAGCTGTTCCCCACCGTCTTCCACGAGACCGCCCTGGACGGGGAGATCATCATGGTTTCCGCCGGAAAAATCGGCTATCAGGTGGCCTGCAGGCCCGCCGACCTTATCGCCCTGGTCCGGGCCAAGACGGCGGATGTGGTGACAAAATAACAACAAATTGCAATGATTTGACGGCATTCTACAAAATGGAATCAAAAAGGAACGAGAACCCATGCAAGACAAACTCTATATCAAGGGCGCGCGGGAAAACAATCTGAAAAACATTGACCTCAGCATCCCCCGGGACAAGCTGGTGGTGTTCACCGGCCTCAGCGGCAGCGGGAAGAGCTCCCTGGCCTTCGACACCATCTACGCCGAGGGACAGCGGCGGTATGTGGAGAGCCTCAGCTCTTACGCCCGGATGTTTCTGGGCCAGATGGAAAAGCCGGACGTGGACTATATCGACGGCCTCTCCCCCGCCATCTCCATCGACCAGAAGACCACCAGCAAGAACCCCCGGTCCACCGTGGGCACGGTGACGGAGATCTATGACTACCTCCGCCTCCTCTGGGCCCGGGTGGGGGTGCCCCACTGCCCCAAGTGCGGCAAGGAGATCCGCCAGCAGACCATCGACCAGATCATCGACCAGGTGGCGGCTCTGCCCCAGGGCAGCCGCATCCAGATTCTGGCCCCCATGGTCCGGGGCAAGAAGGGCGAGCACCAGAAAATCTTCGAGGACGCCCGCCGGTCCGGCTACGTCCGGGTACGGTGCGACGGCATCCTCTACGATCTGGGCGAGGAGATCAAGCTGGAGAAGAACAAAAAGCACACGGTGGAGATCGTGGTGGACCGGCTCATCATCCGGGAGGACATGCAGAAACGCCTCACCGACAGCGTGGAGACCGCCAGCGCCCTGTCCGGGGGGCTGGTGGTGGTGAACCTCCTGGGAGAGCAGGAGCAGGACCTGAGCTTCTCCCAGAACTACGCCTGTGAGGACTGCGGCATCTCCATCGAGGAGCTGGCCCCCCGGATGTTCTCCTTCAACAACCCCTTCGGCGCCTGTCCGGTGTGCACGGGGCTCGGCAGCCAATTGAAGATCGACCCGGACCTGGTGGTACCCGACGACAGCCGCTCCATCCTGGAGGGGGCCATCCAGGCCAGCGGGTGGAACAATATCCGGGGGGACGGCATCTCCCGGATGTACTTCGACGCCCTCAGCAAGAAGTACCGCTTCCAGCTCACCACCCCCTGGCGGGATCTCTCCAAGGAGGCCAAGGACGTGATCCTCTACGGCACCGGCGGGGAGAAGCTGGAGCTCCACTATGACCAGCCCCGGGGTAAGGGGGTGCTCCACCAGGCCTTTGAGGGCATCTGCAACAACCTGGAGCGCCGGTATAAGGAGACCCAGAGCGACGCCGCCCGCCGGGAGCTGGAGGAGTGCATGAGCGAGTGCCCCTGCCCGGAGTGCCAGGGCAAGCGGCTGAAAAAGGAGAGCCTGGCGGTGACGGTGGGAGAGCTGAACATCGACCAGTACACCCGTCTCAGCGTCACCGAGGCCCTGCGCTATATAGAGCAGCTCCAGCTGGGCCCCACCCAGGCCATGATCGCCGACCGGATTTTGAAGGAGATTCGGGAGCGGCTGGGCTTTCTGCAGAGCGTGGGTCTTGAATATCTGACCCTGAACCGCAGCGCCGGGACCCTCTCCGGCGGCGAGAGCCAGCGCATCCGGCTGGCCACCCAGATCGGGTCCTACCTGATGGGGGTGCTGTATATCCTGGACGAGCCCTCCATCGGCCTGCACCAGCGGGACAACGACAAGCTGCTGGAGACCCTGCGCCGCCTGCGGGACCTGGGCAACACCCTCATTGTGGTGGAGCACGACGAGGACACTATGCGCTCCGCGGACTATATCGTGGACATCGGCCCCGGGGCGGGGGTCCACGGCGGTGAGGTGGTGGCGGCGGGAACCCCGGAGGAGGTCATGAAGAATCCCAAGAGCCTCACCGGCCTCTATCTCAGCGGGAAGAAGAAAATTGCCGTGCCGGAAAAGCGGCGGGCGGGCAGCGGCAAGGCCCTTACGGTCCGGGGGGCGGCGGAGAACAACCTCCGCCACATCGACGTGTCCATCCCCCTGGGCACCCTCACCTGCGTCACCGGCGTCAGCGGCAGCGGCAAAAGCTCTTTGGTCAACGAGATTCTCTTCAAACGGCTGGGGGCGGATTTGAACCGGATGAAGACCCGGCCCGGCAAGCACGACGCCATTGAGGGGGAGGAATATCTCGACAAGGTCATCAACATCGACCAGAGTCCCATCGGCCGCACACCCCGCAGCAATCCCGCCACCTACACCAGCATGTTCAACGACATCCGGGACCTGTTCGCCGCCACAGCGGAGGCCAAGGCCCGGGGCTACGGGCCGGGGCGGTTCAGCTTCAACGTCCGGGGCGGCCGGTGCGAGGCCTGCCAGGGCGACGGTCTTTTGAAGATCGAGATGCACTTTCTGCCGGATATTTACGTGCCCTGCGAGGTGTGCAAGGGCCGCCGGTACAACCGGGAAACCCTGGAGGTCCGATACAAGGGGAAAAACATCTACGAGGTGCTGGAGATGACGGCGGAGGAGGGGAAGGATTTCTTCTCTGCGATTCCGAAGATTGCCCGGAAGCTGGAGACCCTGTGCGATGTAGGCCTTGGATATATCAAAATCGGCCAGCCCTCCACCACCCTCTCCGGCGGCGAGGCCCAGCGGGTGAAGCTGGCCACGGAGCTCTCGAAGCGGTCCACGGGCCAGACCATCTATATTCTGGACGAGCCCACCACAGGCCTCCATACCGACGACGTGGGGAAGCTTTTGGAGGTGCTCCAGCGTCTGGTGGACGCGGGGAACACGGTGGTGGTGATCGAGCACAATCTGGACGTGATCAAGTGCGCGGATCATATCATTGACCTGGGGCCCGAGGGCGGCAGCGGCGGCGGACAGATCGTCTGCACCGGCACGCCGGAAGAGGTGGCTGCCTGCGAGGGCAGCTACACGGGGCAGTATTTGAAGAAAATGTTGGCAAAATGAGAAAAAAGCCCTGCCTGAGGCCATGGGGGGTCTCCGGGGGGAACCGGTTCCCCCCGGAAAAGCCGGCGCGCGAAGCGCCTGGTTTCCCCGCAGGAAAACCCCGGCTTTTGGAGGAGGTGGCTGCCTGCGAGGGCAGCTACACCGGCCGGTATTTGAAAAAAATGCTGGTCAAGTGAGAAAATGGGAGGTCCACATTGGAACTGCAGCAATGGTTAAATGAGACGCAATTAGGAGAATTCTGCTTTACGGTGCTGGTATCCATGCTGCCGGTGGTGGAGCTGCGTGGGGGCATCCCCTTCGGCATGCAGGCGGGACTGACGCTGCCGCAGGCCTTTGGCGCGGCATTTTTGGGAAACATTCTCCCGGTTCCCTTTTTGATTCTGTTCACCCGGCGGGTACTGGCGTGGCTGCGGCAGAAGATCCCCGCGGTGCGGGGGGCGGTGAACTGGCTGGAGCGAAAGGCGGACAAGAAGAAGGATATCGTGCTGCGCTACAGCGCCCTGGGGCTGTTTATTCTGGTGGCCATTCCCCTGCCGGGGACTGGGGCCTGGACAGGCTGTCTGGTGGCGGCGTTTTTGGACATGCGGCTGAAAAATGCGGTGCCGGCCATCATCGCCGGTGTACTGGCGGCAGGATTCATCGTCTCCATTGTCAGCTACGGGCTGTTTTCTTTGTGATATTCCCTCGGCTGCGGAGACCGGCGCTGTTTTGTCCCGCTGACGGGGACGGCGTCCTCTTTGCCGGTACCCGACGGTGTACTGTCTGGTGTTTTGCCTCCGGCGGGTGACTTTTTGAACGAGCAAAAAGTCACCAAAAACTCGCTTAGAACCAAGGTTCTAAGAACTCCTCTCGTTACCAAAACCGGGTAATCAGGGAGACGTTTGGTCGTTGGCTTGTACGAGTGACGCCTGTTTGGGTCGTCTTCTGCTTGAAGCGCCGCGCTTTAAGCGCGCTCGTGCGGTGGGTGGACGGTGGTCCTCTCTAAGCCTTCCCCCTTTGGGGGAAGGTGCCTCCGAAGGAGGCGGATGAGGGGAACCCAAAGGCAGGGACTTCTTTTTATCAATACATTACACCGCGCGGTCCCTCATCCGTCACGGCTGCGCCGTGCCACCTTCCCCCAGCGGGGGAAGGCTTTCGATGGGGGAAATTGCAGAAGCTCCAACAGCCACCAGGGGAGCGCGCTGAAGCGCGGAAACAGGGGAACTCCGACCCCCTTGCATCCGTCAGCCGCAAAAGCCACCAAAATAACGGGACAGACTTCCCATAATAGGCCGAAAGGAGTCCTTAGAACCTTGGTTCTAAGCTGATTTTTGCCTACTTTTGTTCAGCGACAAAAGTAGGCCGCCGGAGGCAAAGAAGGGTTCGAAAACCCGTCGGGTACCGACAAAAAAGCCCAGGCCCCTCGTCAGAGGGCAAACCGGCCCGAGGCGGCGGTCGCCTCACCAATCCCTCCCCCCTGCATAGGATGAGGCGAGGTGAGACGATGAAGCTCTTGCAGGACGGCGTAATCGCCATGCTGGCCGCTGTGGGCCTTGCCACCCTTCTGTGGCTGGCGGTCAGCCTGTTTCTCCGCCTGGGCAGGCGGACCACCATCTGCCATGCCGTGGCCGTGATTCCCTCCCGGGGCGGGGCCAACGGTCTGGAACATACCATCCACGCCCTGGAACAGCTGCGCTGCGACGGCGGCGGCTTCTCCGCCATCGTCATCGCAGACTGCGGACTCAGCGAGGAGGGACGGAGAATGGCCGCCCTTCTGGCCCGCCAGGAGCGGGACATCTTTTTCTGTTCCCGGGAGGAGCTCCCCAACTTTTTACAGTGAGAGGTACATCGCCATGACCCAGCAGCAGGTAACCATAGACGGCACCATCCTCAGCACCATTTTTCAAAATGAGGAGAACGGCTATACCGTGCTGCGCCTGGTCACCGGCGATGGAGAAATTGTCACCGTGGTGGGCTGCATCCCCTGTGCCGCCCCCGGGGAGGACCTGATCCTCACCGGCTCCTGGATGGTCCACCCCCAGCACGGCGAGCAATTCAAGGCCGAGGAGGTGGAGCGGCACCTGCCCACCGAGGAGACGGAAATCCTCAACTACTTAGCCTCCGGCGTCATCCGCGGGGTGGGCCCCGCCACCGCCCAGCGGCTGGTGGACCGCTTTGGGGCCGACACCCTCCGGGTGCTGGAGGAGGAGCCGGACCGGCTCCGGGACGTCAAGGGCATCACCGCCAAAAAAGCTCAGGAGATTGTCACCGGCTTCCGGTACCAGACCGGCATGCGGCGGCTGCTGGAGTTTCTGGCCCGGTACGAGCTGCCCCTGGCCCTCGCCATGCGGCTCTACCGCCGCTACGGCATGGAGTCCATGGAGGCCCTGCGGGAGAATCCCTATCTCCTGGTGGACGACTTCTACGGCGTGGACTTCTCCGTCATGGACGCTATCGCCCTCTCCATGGGTTTTGACGGCGGCAGCCGCCGGAGGACTGAGGCCGCCGTTCTCTTCGAGCTGTCCCACAACACGGGCAACGGCCACGTCTTTCTCCCCCGGGAGAAGCTCATCGCCGCCACCGCCCAGCTGCTGGACCTGTCCCCCGCCGACGTGGAGGAGGCCCTGGACGGCCTCATTGCCCGGAAGAGCGTGGTCCAGGACCAGGTGGGGAAGGTGGAGGCCTGCTACCTCTGGCGGCTTCATGAGGCGGAGGTCTATGTGGCGGACAAGCTGACCCTCATGCGGTCCTACCGGGCGGACGTGGGGAAAAACATCGGCCGGCTCATCGACCGCATCCAGGCCCAGCAGGGCATCACCTACGCTCCCGCCCAGCGGCGGGTGGTGGAGCTGGCGGCCACCGAGGGCATGGTCCTCCTCACCGGCGGCCCCGGCACCGGCAAGACCACCTGCGTCCGGGCTCTGGTGGCCCTCTTCGACAGTCTGGGGCTGGACATGGCCCTTCTGGCCCCCACGGGCCGGGCGGCCCAGCGGCTCAGCGAGGTCACCGGACGGGAGGCCCAGACCATCCACCGCTGCCTCGGCATGGTGTACAACGAGCAGACCGGGGACCTGACCTTCTCCAAAAATGAGAAGGAGCCCCTGGAGGTCCACGCCGTCATTGTGGACGAGATGAGCATGGTGGATCTGCCCCTCATGCGCTCCCTGCTGGCGGCCCTCCGGCCCGACTGCCGCCTGGTGCTGGTGGGGGACCCGGACCAGCTGCCCTCGGTGGGGCCGGGAAATGTGTTCGGGGACCTGATCCGCAGCGAGGTGATCTCGGAGGTGCCTCTGACGGAGATCTTCCGCCAGGCCCGGCAGAGCGCCATCGTCCGCAACGCCCACGCCATCAACCTGGGACAGGCCCCCTGTCTCGACAACAACCAGGGAGATTTCTTCTTTCTCTGTCGCCGGGACCCCCAGCGGCTGGTGGACACGGTGGTGGGACTGTGCAAGACCCGGCTGCCCGACAACATGGGTATGGAGCCGGGGCAGATTCAGGTCCTCTGCCCCACCCGGAAGGGCCCCTGGGGCACTGAGGCTTTGAACCGGGCCCTCCAGGCCGCCCTCAATCCCCCGGCTCCCGGCAAGGGGGAGCGGACCTTCGGGGACCTCACCTTCCGGGTGGGGGACCGGGTCATGCAGATCCGCAACGACTACGACGTACTGTGGGAACGGGAGGACGGCACCGCCGGCAGCGGCATTTTCAACGGCGACGTGGGCCGGATTCTGGAGGTGGACCCCAGCGGGGAACTGGTGACCATCCTCTTCGACGACCGGAAGGCCGTCTACACCCTGGAGATGCTGGGGGAGCTGGACATGGCCTACGCCGTCACCGTCCACAAGGCCCAGGGCAGCGAGTACCGCTGCGTGGTGCTGGCGGTGATGCGCTGCGCCCCCTCCCTCATGGTCCGGGGGGTGCTGTACACCGCCATCACCCGGGCCAGGGAGCTGCTGGTGGCGGTGGGGGACGATTCCGCCGTCCGCCAGATGGCCGCCAACGACCGCCAGCAGCGCCGCTACAGCGGCCTCAGGCGCCGGCTGAAGGCGGCGGGGGAGCGGGAATAAGGCGCCCTTGTGTTTTCCCGAGGAATCCTCTATAATTAATGTCTGCTGAATAAACCGAACATCGGTTTATTCATGCGGCGGCAGCCGCGCAATTCCATAAAAACGGCTCCTTTGAGCCGTTTTTATGGAATTCAGCCATTGTTACAATGCGTATTTCCACTGGCGCGTTTCAACGCGCCAGTGGAATGTGCAAGGCTTTTGGACAAAATGATCCAAAAACCTTGCACCTGAACAAAGCCATTTGGCCTTGAAAGTCTTGACTTTCAAGGCTTGTGGTTTTGTTCCGTACGCATTATAATAAAACCACAATGGGGGCCGGCTGGAACCGCCGGCCCCCTATATGAAGTGGCCGGCCCGGCAGGGCGGGCGCGGGGCGCGGGGCTGCGCGGGGACGTGTTCGCCCGCCGGCCGGGCCTCCTGCCACGTACTGCATCCTATGCGGGGGACAGCCCCCCGGTGCTCCGCCCCCCAGGGCGGGGGAAGGGATGTCCCCACGCCCCGGACCGCCCTTTACCTGAAAGGAAGTGGCTATGATGATCAAAATTGCTCCCTCCATCCTCTCCGCCGATTTTGCCAATCTGGAGCGGGATATCCGCAAGGTGTCCGACGGCGGCGCCGACTACCTCCATGTGGACGTGATGGACGGCAACTTCGTGCCCAACATCACCATCGGCGTACCGGTGGTCAAGTCCATCCGGGCCGCCACCGACATGGTGCTGGACGTGCACCTGATGATCGACCGGCCGGTACGGTATGTGGAGGCCTTCTGCAAGGCCGGGGCCGACATCGTCACCGTCCATGTGGAGGCGGACACAGAGGAAAACACCCGGAAGGCCCTGGAGCTCATCCGCGGCTGCGGCAAGAAGGCCGGGGTGGTGGTGAAGCCCAAGACCCCCGCCGAGGCGGTGCTGCCCTTCCTGGACCTGTGCAGCATGATTCTGGTGATGACTGTGGAGCCGGGCTTTGGCGGTCAGAGCTTCATGGCGGACATGATGCCCAAGCTCCGGACCATCCGGGGCTACATCGACGAGAAAAACCCGGACTGTGAGCTGGAGGTGGACGGCGGCATTGCCCCCGGCACCTGCAAAACCGTCATCGAGAACGGGGCCAACGTGCTGGTGGCGGGCAGCGCCGTCTACGGCGCGGCGGATATCCCCGGCCGCATCCGGGAGCTGAGAGGTTGATCCATGGAGTTTTTTCCCGCACCCCTTGAAAATTTGGTGGAGCAGTTCGCCCGCCTCCCCGGCATCGGGGGCAAGAGCGCCCAGCGGCTGGCCTTCTATGTGCTGAACCTGCCGGAGGAGGAGGCCCGGGCCTTTGCCGACGCCATTCTGGCGGCCAAGGAGACGGTGACCTGCTGCCCCGTGTGCCAGAACCTCACCGCCGGGGGACTGTGCCCCATCTGCGCCTCCCCCCGCCGGGACCACTCCGTCATCTGCGTGGTGGCGGACCCCCGGGACGTGGCGGCCATGGAGCGCGCCCGGGAGTATGACGGCCTCTACCACGTGCTCCATGGGGTCATCAGCCCCATGAACCACGTGGGCCCCGACGACCTTCACATCAAGTCTCTCCTGGACCGGGTGGCCCAGGGGGAGGTCCGGGAGGTCATCATGGCCACCAACCCGGACACGGAGGGGGAGGCCACGGCCATGTATCTGGCCCGGCTGCTGCGGCCCTTCGACGTGAAGGTGACCCGGCTGGCCTACGGCATCCCTGTGGGGGGCCACCTGGAGTTTGCCGACGACGCCACCCTCATGCGGGCCCTGGAGGGGCGGCGGGAGATCTGACGGCCCCGGAAGAAAACAGAGAAGAACGGTCCCCCTGGGGCCCTCGAAAGAGGAATCCCAGGGGGACCGTTTTCTTCAGATGCCGAAAAACCGGCGGCCGTTCTCCAGGGTGATCCGGGCCGTCTCCTCCACGGTGAGGCCCTTCAGCTCCGCCAGCTTCTCGCAGACGTGGAGCACATACCCCGAGTCGTTCCGCTTCCCCCGGTGGGGCGCCGGGGCCATGTAGGGGCTGTCCGTCTCGATCATCAAGTGGTCCATGGGCACCGCCAGGGCCGCCTCCACCGCCTTCCGGGCGTTCTTGTAGGTCAGCACCCCGGTGAAGGAGATCATCCACCCCAGATCCACCAGCTGCCGGGCCGTCTCCGCGCTGCCGGAGTAGCAGTGGAACACCCCCCGGACCTTGGGAAACTCCTTCACGATGGCGAGGCTGTCGCCGTGGGCCTCCCGGTCGTGGACGATCACCGGGAGATTCATCTCCTCCGCCAGAGCCATCTGCCGCCGGAACACCAGCTGCTGGAAGTCCCGGGGCGGGTTCTCCTCCCAGTAGTAGTCGAGACCGATCTCCCCGATGGCCACCACCTTGGGGTGGGCTGCCAGCTGCCGCAGCGCCTCCAGGTCGGCGTCGGTATAGGGGGCGCAGTTCTCCGGGTGATACCCCACGGCGGCGTAGAGGAAGGGGTATTGCTCCGAGAGGGCCACGGCGGCCCGGGAGGAGGGCAGGTCGCAGCCGGGGTTTACCACCAGGGACACCCCCCGGCCGGGGAGGGAGGCCAGCACCGCCTCCCGGTCGGCGTCGAACTGCTCCGCGTCGTAGTGGGCATGGGTATCAAACAGCATAGAACAAACTCCTTTTTTGGAATATGGCGGCTCACTCCGCCAGACTGCCCCGCCGCTTCCAGCGGCCGGAGAGGAAGTAGATCACCGTCACCGCCGCGCCGAAAATCCACCCCATACCAAAGCCGTAGTACATGTACCGCGGCCCGAAGAAATGGGCGAAGAGATAGACGCCGGGGATGCGGAAGAACACGTTGGACAGCATCACCACCGCCATGGGCACCACGCTCTCCCCGGCCCCCCGCATGATGTTGCACATGGTATACTGTATGGCAAAAAGGGGATAGAAGGGCAGGATGCACTGGAGCATCAGGGCGGCCCCGTCGATGGCCCCCCGGCTGTCGGTGAAGAGTCCGGCGGCCAGGAACCGGGCGGGATAGAGCACCGCCATGATAATGGCGCACCAGATGACGGCGTAGAGAAGGCTCAAAAACACCCCCCGGCGGACCCGGTCCTCCCGCTTGGCCCCCACGTTCTGGCCCACAAAGGCGGTGGCCGCCGTGGCCAGGGACTGGACCGGCAGAAAGCCGGTGTTGTCCAGCTTGTGGCCCACGTTGTACCCGGCGGCGTAGGAGGTACCGTACACGTTTACCTGGCTCATGACGGCGATCATGCCGATGGACACGGTGGCCATCTGAAGCCCGGCAGGGAGGCCCACCCCCATGATCTTCCGCAGCAGCTCCCTGTCCAGCCGCATGCAGAAAGGGCGGATGGCAAACTCGGTGTAGAGGCGGTTGATGTAGAAGATGCCGAAGACCCAGGAGGCAAACTGGGAGACGATGGTGGCAATAGCCACCCCCTCCACCCCCATGTGGAACACCAGCACAGAGACCAGATCCAGCACAATGTTCATCACCGCCGAGATGGCCAGGAACAAAAGGGAGGCCCGGCTGTTGCCGAGACCCTGAAGGATGCCGGCGTTGGTGTTGTAGCCAATGGTGCCGATGAGGCCGCCGCAGCAGATGAGGAGGTAGAGGCGGGTGTCGTCGATGGCGTCGGGCTGAACCCGCATGAGGGCCATCAGGGGCTCCACGATGAGGAGAGCCAGAGCGGTCAGCGGGACCACCGACAGCACGAAGAAGGTGTAGGTCGTATCCACCACGTCCCGGACCTTGTGGAGCTTCCCCGCCCCGTAGTACTGGGCGATGACTACGGTGGTGCCGCTGCTCATGCCCATGAACAGGGAGGTGAACATGAACACCACCGGAAAACCGATGCCCACCGCCGCCAGGGCGGCCTCGCTGACGTATTTCCCCACCACCCAGCTGTCCACCATGTTGTATAGCTGCTGGAGAAGGCTCCCCGCCAGAAGGGGCAGGGCAAACCCCAGCAGGTGGCCGGAGATGGGCCCCGTGGTCATGTCCCGCAGGGCGGTGCGCTTGCGCTCCATCATAGAATTCCCTCTTTTCTTCTCTTTCTTTCCTTCCACAATACCGGGAATCCTGAAAAAAAGCAAGCCCCTCTTTCACAGTCGTTGACACACTTTCCCCTGTCGGATATACTGAGAAAAAAGGGGGTGCGGATATGGGAGATGTGGCATACCGGGCGTTGTGCCAGCTCTTCGGCAGCTTTTTTGCCGCCGCGGTGCTCCTGCCGGTGGGGATCATGCTGGCCGCCTGGCTCCTCTATATCGTGGTCATGTCCATCCGGGAGGGACGGAAGAAATAGCCGCCCCTCCCCTTTCCATTGACAAGGACCTTTTCACCGGGTATGATGGGGCAAAGCGCAGAAAAGGAGCCAATTGTGATGAAACTGATTTCCTGGAATGTCAACGGCCTGCGGGCCTGCCTCAAGAAGGGCTTTGTGGACTACTGCCTCCGGGAGGGGGCGGACGTGTACTGCCTGCAGGAGACCAAGATGGAGGAGGGCCAGGCGGACTTCGACCTCCCCGGCTACCACCGCTACTGGAACAGCGCCGACAAGAAGGGCTACTCCGGCACCGCCGTCTTTACCCGGCAGGAACCCCTCTCCGTCACCTATGACTTCGGGGAGGACCTCCACCGCCATGAGGGCCGGGTCATCACCGCCGAGTACCCGGATTTCTACCTGGTGTGCTGCTACACCCCCAACGCCCAGGACGGCCTCAAGCGCATCGACTACCGGATGCAGTGGGAGGACGACTTCCGCGCCTACCTCATGGAGCTGGATGAGAAGAAGCCGGTGGTCCTCTGCGGGGACCTCAACGTGGCCCACCAGGAGATCGACCTCAAAAACCCTGGCCCCAACCGGGGCAACGCCGGGTTCTCCGACCAGGAGCGGGAGAAGATGACGACACTTCTCGCCTCCGGCTTCGCCGACACCTTCCGCACCCTCCACCCCGACGTTACCGGGGTCTACAGCTGGTGGAGCTACCGCTTCAACGCCCGGAAAAACAACGCGGGGTGGCGGATTGATTACTTCATCGTCTCCCAGCGCCTTCTGGACAAGGTCACCGACGCCGCCATCCGCACGGAGGTGGAGGGCAGCGACCACTGTCCCGTGGCGCTGGAGCTGGCACTATAGGCAGGCAATCAACAAACGGGCGGGCGGTCCCTTGGACCGCCCGCCCTTTCTCCCTGTCGGACAACTCTTGTAGAAAAGAAACAAAAATTGCAGAAACCGCATGAAATCCCCTTGATATTTTAAAAATGTGGTCTATACTTTTCTATAGTTTGGATACAAACTATTCGGAAAGGATTGGGAAGAGGCCATGACCGACCGGGATCTGCACTATCTGCTGCTGGTGGGACACCAGCGGGCCAACCGCCGTATTGTGGAGCAGGTGTATGCCCGAGGACTTCAGCCGGGGCAGCCGAAGATTCTGGAGTTTCTCCGGGAGCACCAGGGCTGCACCCAGAAGGAGATCGGCCGGGGCTGCGTGCTGGACAAATCCTCGGTGACGGGGCTCCTGCGCCGGATGGAGGAGGCGGAGCTGGTGCGCCGGGAGGTCTGTCCCCAGGACCGGCGGGCAGCCCGGATCTATCTGACGGACCGGGGCATGGAGCTGGCCCAGTGGGTCCAGGGGATTTTCGACCAGGTGGACGCTCTGGGCTGGGGGGACATCCCCCAGGAGGAGCGGGAGCAGTGCATGGCCACCCTTCGCAAGGTCATCCGCAATTTTGAAAATCGGGAGGAATCGGAATGAATGCCAACATCCGCCGCTACGGCTGGTTCATACTGGGGGTGGTGCTCAACTCCTTCGGCATCGCCCTGATCACCAAGGCGGCCTTGGGCACCTCGCCCATCTCCAGCCTGCCCTATGTGCTGAGCTTTGCCTTTGCGCCGTCCCTGGGACAGTTCACTTTTCTGGTGAATCTGCTGTTTATCGCGGGACAGGCCCTGCTGGTGGGACGGCTGGTGAACCTGTGCAACCGGCGGCTGCCTCTGATCGCCGCCATCGCCGGACTGAAGGGATAGCCGCTTTCCTCCGCCCCAGGCCCTTTCCCCGATGTCGGGGGAGGGGCTTTTCTGCTTTTCACGGCGAAAAACCGCCGGCTCCATTGTGATTGTGCACAAATCCGTCCCCACATATCGTGCGAAAAAGTGCACAAATTTTTTATTTCTTTAAAGTTTATCTTTGAAATTACCGTAAAAAATGCGCTAAAATAAAGTATATAAAAGGAGGCGCATTGCAATGAAACGAATCAAGGCCGCGTGCCTGACCCAGACCATCCACTTTCAGCTGCGGGAGAACCTGCCCCACGAGGCGGCGGTCCGGGCCGTGGAATTGGAGTACGAGCAGTACAAGCGGAGCATGGAGCGAAACGGCACCCGATACCGGCTGCTGCGGGAGGAGCCCCAGGCCGACGGCTCCCTCCTCATTGAGATCAAGCGGCAGTACAACAACCAGTGCTGCGGCAGCTACCTGGATTGACCGTCATGTACCAGAAGGGAAGTTTCGTCTTCTACGCCCAGGCCGGTGTCTGCCGGGTGGTGGAGATCGGCCCTCTGACCGGCGTCCCCGACGCCCGGGCGGTGCCCTACTACACCCTGGAGGTGGTGGGGGAGCCGGGGCGGGTCTTTGTACCGGTGGACACCGCCGCCTACCTTCGGCCCGTTCTCTCCCAGGAGGAGGCCCGGGCGCTTTTGGAGGAAATTCCCGCCCTGGGGGCGGCCTCCGACTGCGGCAGCCTCCGCCAGTGGGAGGAGCAGTACCGGGGCATGGTGAAAAGCCACAGCTGCCGGGAGCTGGCCAGGCTGTTGAAAACCGTTCGCCGCCGTCAGGGGAATCTTGAGCGCCGGGGACGGCGGCTGGGAGGCGTGGACGAGCGCTACCGGAAGCGGGCCCAGCGGCTGTTGTACACGGAGCTTGCCGTGGCCCTTGGGGTGTCCCTGGACCGGGCGGAAGCCTTGGTGGAGGAACGGCTGGCCGCCGGGGCGGGATAGGGGTTGCAAAGTAGGGGAAGTGTGATATACTGAAACCATACCACGACCTGCGGCGCCGGGATCTGCCCGCCGCCAAAGGCGGTCCGCGCCCTGTGCTGACCCGGCGGGCATCCGCCCAACGGGAAAGACGGCAGACAAACGCGCTCTCCCCGGTTTTTGGTCTGTTGTTTTTTCTTACGCCTGCGCGGAAGTTGCCGCGCAGGCATTTTTTTACCCAATTGGAAAGGAGAAGGACTATGGACACTCGTCTCGCCGTCATCGGCATTATTGTGGAGGATCTGGAGGTCACCGACCGCATCAACCATATTCTCCACGACTACAGCGCCTACATTGTGGGCCGCATGGGGATTCCCTACCGCCAGCGGGGCATCAGCGTCATCAGCGTCATTGTGGACGCCCCCGCCGACGCCATCAGCGCCCTCACCGGCAAGCTGGGCATGCTGGAGGGGGTCAGCGCCAAGGCCCTCTACTCCCCCGAGGGGAAGGCGTGACGCCGGATCTCAGCCGGGAGGGGCTGGTGGCCCTCCTCCGCCTGGAGGATTTCTCCCCCGTTTATGAGGAGGCCGACCGGGTCCGGCGGGAGGCGGTGGGGGACGCGGTCCACATCCGGGCGCTGCTGGAGTTTTCCAACCACTGCCGCAGGAAGTGCGCCTACTGCGGCCTCCGCGCCCCCCGGCGGGACCTGCCCCGGTACCGCATGACCCCGGAGGAGATTCTCTCCTCCGTCCGGGCGGCCTGGGCGGTTGGCTACCGCACCATTGTCCTCCAGTCCGGGGAGGACCCCTGGTACACCCCGGCGCTGTTAGGGGAGATCGTCCGGGAGATCAAGAAGGCCACCGGCATGGCGGTGACCCTGGGCTGCGGGGAGCTGAGCCGGGAGGCCTACGCCGCCCTTAGGCAGGCGGGGGCGGACCGGTACCTCCTTAAGCACGAGACCGCTGACGAGGACCTGTATCAGAGCCTCCACCCCGACGGGACCCTTCGGGAGCGGGTGCACTGCCTTCGAACGTTGAAGGCCCTGGGCTACGAGACCGGCAGCGGCTTTATGGTGGGGCTTCCCGGCCAGACTCTGGACGTGCTGGCGAAGGACCTGCTGCTTCTTGGGGATATCCCCTGCGACATGGCGGGCATCGGCCCCTTCCTGCCCCACCCGGAGACCCCCCTCAAGGGCGCGGCCCCCGGCAGCGCCGAGCTGACCCGCCGGTGTGTGGCCCTGGCCCGGCTGCTGCTGCCCAGGGCCAATCTCCCCGCCACCACCGCCCTCACCGTCCGGGGGGACAACGGAAGAGTGTTCTCCGGCGGGGCCAACGTGGTGATGCGGAAGATCACCCCCAACGCCTACAAGCGGCAGTATGAGATCTACCCCGCTCAGCTGCCGGACACGGATATCCCCGCCCAGCGTGCCCTTCTGGAGGACCAGATTCGCTCCTTGGGCCGAGTTCCCCTGTAAGATTCTTACGAAAAATTGAGAAAACAGAAAGAAGGATGCACCATGTCCTATGATCCCAAATCCCTGAAGGCCACGGAGTTTATCGACGACGGCGAAATCCGCGACACCCTGGCCTACGCCGAGGCCCACAAGAACGACCGCGCCCTGGTGGAGTCCCTCCTCGCCCGGGCAGAGGACTGCAAGGGTCTCACCCACCGGGAGGCGGCGGTGCTGCTGAAGTGCGAGGACCCGGACCTTGTGGAGAAGATGTACGGTCTGGCCCGGCGGATCAAGGAGCGGTTCTACGGCAACCGCATCGTCATGTTCGCCCCCCTGTACCTCTCCAACTACTGCATCAACGGCTGCCGCTACTGCCCCTACCACGGCCAGAACAAGCACATTCCCCGGAAACAGCTCTCTCAGGAGGAGATCGTCCGGGAGGTGGTGGCCCTCCAGGACATGGGCCACAAGCGGCTGGCCCTGGAGACCGGCGAGGACCCCAAGAACTGCCCCATTGAGTACGTGCTGGAGAGTATCCAAACCATCTACGGCATCCACCACAAAAACGGGGCCATCCGCCGGGTGAACGTGAACATCGCCGCCACCACCGTGGAGAACTACCGGAAGCTCAAAGAGGCGGGCATCGGCACCTACATCCTCTTCCAGGAGACCTACAACAAGGAGCAGTATGAGTACCTCCACCCCACCGGCCCCAAGAGCGACTACGCCTACCACACCGAGGCCATGGACCGGGCCATGGAGGGGGGCATCGACGATGTAGGCTGCGGCGTCCTCTTCGGACTGAACCTCTACGACTACGATTTCGTAGGCATTCTCATGCACGCCGAGCACCTGGAGGCGGTCCACGGGGTGGGCCCCCACACCATCAGCGTGCCCCGGCTCCGCCGGGCCGACGATATCGACCCCGACCAGTTTGACAATGGCATCAGCGACGACCTCTTTGCCAAGATCGTGGCGGTGCTCCGCATCGCCGTGCCCTACACCGGCCTCATTATCTCCACCCGTGAGAGTAAGGAGTGCCGGGAGAAGGTGTTGGAGCTGGGCGTCTCCCAGATCAGCGGCGGCAGCCGCACCAGCGTGGGCGGCTACGCCGAGGAGGAAGAGGAGGACTCCAGCCAGTTCGAGGTCAGCGACACCCGCACCCTGGACCAGGTGGTGAGCTGGCTTCTCGATATGGGCCACATCCCCAGCTTCTGCACCGCCTGCTACCGGGAGGGGAGGACCGGCGACCGGTTCATGTCCCTGTGCAAGAGCGGCCAGATCGTCAACTGCTGCCACCCCAACGCCCTCATGACATTGAAGGAGTATCTGGAGGACTACGCCGCCCCGGAGACCAAGGCCAAGGGCCTCGCCCTCATTGAAAAAGAGGTGGAGAAGATCACCAACCCCAAGGTGAAGGAGACCGTCATCCGCCACCTCCACGACATGGAGGGGGGCATGCGGGACTTCCGCTTCTGAGAGGGGGCAGCTATGAGCGGTTTACAGGAGACCCCCGCCGCCCAGCGGCTTCACATCGCCCTCTATGGCCGGCGCAACGCCGGAAAATCCAGCCTCATCAACGCCCTCACCGGCCAGGAGATCGCTCTGGTGTCCCCGGTGGCGGGCACCACCGCCGACCCGGTGAAGAAGGCCATGGAGCTCCACCCCATCGGCCCGGTGCTGTTTATCGACACCGCCGGGTATGACGACGAGGGGGAGCTGGGGAAGCTGCGGGTGGCGGCCACGGAAAAGACGCTCCAGCGGGCGGACGTGGCCCTGCTGGTGCTGGAGGGAGCCCCCACAGAGGAGGACCTCCGGTGGGCGGAGCAGCTGAAGGAACAGAAGACCCCCTTCCTGGTGGTCCAGACCAAGGCGGACCTTCAGGCCCCCGCCCCTCTGCCGGAGGACTTACAGTCCAAAGCGGTGACGGTGAGCGCCGCCACCGGGGCGGGAATTGAGGCATTGCGGACGGCCCTCGCCGCCATCGTGCCGGAGAACTTCGGCCAGATGGACCTCACCGGGAGGCTCTGCGCCCCCGGAGACACGGTGGTGCTGGTGATGCCCCAGGACATCCAGGCCCCCAAGGGGCGGCTGATTCTGCCCCAGGTCCAGACCATCCGGCACCTTCTCGACAAAAAGTGCATCCCCGTCTGCTGCACCGCCGACGGACTGGAGGGGGTCCTCAGCGCCCTCTCCGCCCCGCCGAGGCTCATCATCACCGACTCCCAGTGCTTCCCCCTTGTGGCGGCAAAGAAGCCGGAGGAGAGCCTGCTCACCTCCTTCTCCATCCTCATGGCGGCGAGTAAAGGCGACATCGACGCCTTTGCCAGGGGGGCGGAGGCCATCGGGAGGCTGACGGAGCGCAGCCGGGTCCTCATCGCCGAGGCCTGCACCCACGCCCCCCTGGAGGAGGACATCGGGAGAGTGAAGATTCCCGCCCTCCTCCGGAAGCGGACGGGCCCTGGCCTCACGGTGGATGTGGTGGCGGGCAGCGACTTCCCGGCGGACCTCACCCCCTACGATCTGGTGATCCACTGCGGAGGCTGCATGTTCAACCGGGCCTATGTGCTGCGGCGGCTGGAGTCCGCCCAGCGGCAGGGGGTGCCCATGACCAACTACGGCGTGGCCATCGCTTACCTCACCGGGATTCTGTCCCAGGTGAGCTGGTGACAAACATCAGAGTTCTCCGCATTTTTTCAACAAAAAAACGCCAGCAGCGTGCTGCCGGCGTTTTTCCTTGTGGGCTCAGTCGTTGATGTGGTCGATCTTGTCGATGCGGCGCTGGTGGCGGCCGCCCTCAAACTCGGTGGAGAGGAACACGTCCAGAATCTTCTTTGCCAGCACCGGGGCGGTGAGGTGGGCGCCCATGGCCAGCACATTGGCGTTGTTGTGGCGGCGGGTCATCTCAGCGCTGTAGATGTCGCCGCAGAGGGCGCAGCGAATGCCGGGGACCTTGTTGGCGGCAATGGAAATGCCGATGCCGGTGGAGCAGATCACAACGCCCCGCTCACATTCACCGGAGGCCACCGCCTTGGCGGCAGCGGCGCCGAAATCGGGGTAGTCGCAGCTCTCCGTGCTGTGGCAGCCGCAGTCCAGCACCTCGTGGCCCTGCTGGCGGAGATACTCGGCGATCTCCTGCTTCAAAGCAAACCCGCCGTGGTCAGACGCAATGGAAATTTTCATGTTCTCTCTCCTTTTCTTCTGTAGTCAAAATATGTGAATATTCGGGTCTCACATCGTGCCGGGAAGCGGTCCTCACCTCATGAACTTTTTGAAGAAGTTCTTCCGCTCCTCGTAGTTGCCCTCTCCCAGAGTCTGGCTGAACTTCTTCAGCGCCTCCTTCTGCTCCCGGTTGAGGTTGCGGGGGGTCTCAATATACACGGTGACATACTGGTCGCCCCGGCCCCGGCCGTTGAGGTTGGGGATGCCCTTGCCCTTGAGGCGGAAGGTAGTGCCCGTCTGGGTACCCTCGGGGATGTCGTACTTCACCTTGCCGTCAATGGTGGGGATCTCCAGCTCGCCGCCCAGCACTGCCTGGGTGAAGGTGATGGGGGCCTGACACAGAACGCTGGTGCCCTCCCGGCGGAAGATGGCGTGGGGCTTGACGGAAATCACAATGAGAAGGTCCCCGGCGCTGCCGCCGTTGCGCCCGGCGTTGCCCTGACCTCTCAGGGAGATGGTCTGACCGTCGTCGATGCCCGCGGGGATGCTGACTTTGATGGTCTTGCGCCGCCGCTGCTGGCCGGTGCCGCCGCAGTCCTTGCAGGGACTGTGGATGATCTTCCCCTTGCCGCCGCACTTGGGGCAGGTGGTGGTGGTGGCGAAGACGCCCATGGGGGTCTGCCGCCGCTGCTGGACCTGGCCGCTGCCGCCGCACTGGGAGCACACCTCAGGGGTGGTGCCTGCCTCGCAGCCGCTGCCCTTGCAGGTGGGACACTGGTCCACCCGGTCCACGCTGACCTCCTTCTCGCAGCCGAAGGCCGCCTCCTCGAAGGAGATGGTGAGACCCACCCGGAGGCTCTCGCCCCGCTGGGGGCCGTTGCGGCTCTGCCGTCCGCCGCCGAAGCCGCCGCCGAAGAAGGAGCCAAAGATGTCCCCTAAGTCCCCGAAGTCGAAGGAGCCGTCGAAGCCGCCGAAGCCGCCGCCTCCCGCACCGAAGTTGGGGTCCACACCGGCGTGGCCGAACTGGTCGTACCGGCTTCTCTTATCCTTGTCGCTGAGGACCTCGTAGGCCTCGTTGATCTCCTTGAACTTCTGCTCGGCCTCCTTGTTCCCCGGGTTCAGGTCCGGGTGGTACTGCTTGGCCAGCTTGCGGTAGGCCTTTTTGATTTCATCGTCGGAGGCGCCCCGGCCTACGCCCAGCACCTCATAGTAGTCTCGTTTCTGCTCTGCCATACTTGGTTCACCAACTTTCCCTGATGGGACCGGGAGGAAGCCCGCCCCCATCGGTCCGTTACGCCGCGCAAGGCGGGACGCATCGCCCCGCCTGTGCACGATTCAGATTCTTACTTGTTGTCGTCGTCCACGACCTTGTAGTCGGCGTCGTAGTAGTCGCCGCCCTGGCCGCCGGTGGGGCCGCCCTGCTGGCCGCCCATGTCGGGGCCGGCAGCGCCCTGAGGATTGGCCTGCTGATACAGCTTCTCGCTGACGGCGTAGAAGGACTGCTGCAGCGCCTCGGTGTCCGCCTTGATGGCGGCGGTGTCCTGCCCCTTCAGGGTCTCCTTCAGCTTATCCACGGCGCTCTGGACCTTGGCCTTCTCGTCGGCGGGGATCTTGTCGCCCACCTCGCCCAGAGTCTTCTCCGCCTGATAGACCATCTGGTCGGCGGTGTTCCGGGTATCCACGGCCTCCTTGGCCTTGGCGTCCTCGGCGGCAAACTGCTCCGCCTCCTTGACGGCCCGCTCGATGTCCTCCTTGGACATGTTGGTGGAGGAGGTAATGGTGATGTGCTGCTCCTTGCCGGTGCCCAGATCCTTGGCGGAGACGTTGACGATGCCGTTGGCGTCGATGTCGAAGGTCACCTCGATCTGAGGCACACCCCGGCGGGCCGGGGCGATGCCGTCCAGATGGAAGCGGCCCAGGCTCTTGTTGGCGGCAGCCATCTCACGCTCGCCCTGGAGGACGTTGACCTCCACGCTGGTCTGGTTGTCGGCGGCGGTGGAGAAGATCTGGCTCTTCTTGGTGGGGATGGTGGTGTTGCGCTCAATGAGCTTGGTGCACACGCCGCCCATGGTCTCGATGCCGAGGCTCAGGGGGGTGACATCCAGCAGCAGCAGATCCTTCACGTCGCCGGTGAGGACGCCCGCCTGGATGGCGGCGCCCATGGCCACGCACTCGTCGGGGTTGATGCCCTTGAAGCCCTCCTTGCCGGTCATCTTCTTCACGGCCTCCTGGACCGCAGGAATCCGGCTGGAGCCGCCCACCAGCAGCACCTTGGAGATGTCGCTGCCGGAGAGACCGGCGTCGCTCATAGCCTGGCGCACGGGGCCCATGGTGGCGTCCACCAGGTGGGCGGTGAGCTGGTCAAACTTGGCCCGGCTCAGGGTGAGATCCAGATGCTTGGGGCCGGTGGCGTCGGCGGTGATATAGGGCAGATTGATGTTGGTGGAGGTGACGCCGCTCAGCTCGATCTTGGCCTTCTCGGCGGCCTCCTTCAGGCGCTGCATGGCAACCTTGTCGGTGGAGAGGTCCACGCCGTCGCTGCGCTTGAACTCGCCCACCATCCAGTCCATGATGCACTTATCGAAGTCGTCGCCGCCCAGACGGTTGTTACCGGCGGTAGCCAGCACCTGGATGACGCCGTCGCCGATCTCCAGCACGGACACATCGAAGGTGCCGCCGCCCAGATCGTAGACCATGATCTTCTGGTCGGACTCCTTATCCAGACCGTAGGCCAGAGCCGCAGCGGTAGGCTCGTTGATGATACGCTTGACCTCCAGGCCGGCAATCTTACCGGCGTCCTTGGTGGCCTGACGCTGGGCGTCGGTGAAGTAGGCGGGGACGGTGATGACGGCCTCGGTGACGGTGCCGCCCAGGTAGGCCTCAGCGTCGGCCTTCAGCTTCTGCAGCACCATGGCGCTGATCTCCTGGGGGGTGTACTTCTTGCCGTCAATCTCCACCTTGTAGTCGGAGCCCATCTCACGCTTGATGGAGGAGATGGTGCGGTCGGGGTTGGTAATGGCCTGGCGCTTTGCCACCTGGCCTACCATACGCTCGCCGGTCTTGGAAAATGCCACAACGGACGGGGTGGTGCGGTTGCCCTCGGCGTTGGCGATAACGGTAGCCTCGCCGCCCTCCATCACAGCCACACAGCTATTGGTTGTACCCAGATCGATACCGATAACTTTAGACATAATTGATTGCCTCCTAAATCTATAGAAAAATTATTATTAACAAAGTAAATTTGGAATACGCAATAAAAAGTATGGATTGATTTTTCTGACGACATGCGCGTCAGAAAAATACCTTGACCCGCGCGCCCTGGGCGCGCACACCAGTGACCGATGTCACTGGTGGTGGGGGATTCTCAAGGGGGAGCCAGCTCCCCCTTGAAGCTCTCAGTTTGCGACGACGACCGTAGCAAACCGGATGACCTTCTCTCCCAGAAGGAAGCCCTTCTGGTAGACTTGGGACACCACATTCTCGCCTAAGGTTTCGTCCTCCACGTGCATCACGGCGTTGTGCCGCTCGGGGTCGAAGGGCTGACCGGTGGGGTCCACCACGGTGACCCCCAGCTTCTCCAGCACGCTCTGGAGCTGGTGGAAAATCATCTCCATGCCCTTCTTGTGGACGTTCTCCTCGTCCCCGGCCTGGGTCACCGCCCGCTCCAGATTGTCGTAGACCTCCAGGAACTTGCCAATGGTGTCGGTCTTGGCGTCCTGGTAGATGCTCTCCTTCTCCTTGGCGGTGCGCTTGCGGTAGTTGTCATACTCCGCCAGCAGACGGAGGTGCTGGTCGTTGAGCTCGCTCATCTGCTTGGCCAGATTTTCCATCTTCTCCATCTGCTCCCGGGTGACGGTGAAGGTCTCCACCGTCTCCTGAGGGGTCTCCTCCTGGGGGGCCTCCGCCTCCGCCGTCACCGGAGTCTCCTGCTCCTCCATGGGGGTGGGGTTTTCCTGTTTGCTCATGTCTTTTGTTCCTCCTTAGGGCCCGGCAGCAGGGGGTCCTGCTTTCCAAACATTTTTGTCAGGCCCTCGGCAAAATAGCTCAGCCGCGCGGCCACGGTGGCGTAGTCCATCCGGGTGGGACCTACCACGCCGATGAGGCCCCGCATATTATCTCCAATGTCGTAGCTGGCTACCACCACGCTGGTATCCCGCAGGGCCTCATTCACATTCTCCGGCCCGATGAGGATCTCCATGTTGGTCCCAGCCGGGGGCACCGGCAGGTTCTCCGTGTTGTCCACCATAAAGCTCATCAGCTCGTGGGCCTTATCCGCGTCCCGGAACTCCGGCAGCTTCAAAATATTGTTGGCCCCGGTGGTGTAGACCTTGTTTTTCTCTCCGCCCTCAATCACCGAGCAGGCGTACTCGATGGTCTGGGACAGCGTCATAAAGAGAGGTCCCGGCGTCTTGGAGGAGAGATCCATCAGCCGGTGGTTCATCTCCGTCTCGTCGACGCCGGTGAATTGGGCGTTCAAAAGGGCCGCCAACGCAGCCAGCTGGTCGGCGTCCACCCCGGTTTCCGACCGGATCAGACGGCTTTTCACCCGGCTGTCCTGGGTCATCACCACGGCGATAAAGCTACCCTGATCCACCGGCAGCAGATCGAACCGCTGGACCGTCAGCCCCGGGGTGCCGGAGGCCATGGCGTAGGCCGGGTAGTTCACCAATGCGGCGGCCATCTGGCCCGCCTTGGAAATCACCCCGTCCAGCTCCTGCATCTTCATCTGCAGGGCACGGTTGATCTCCTCCGTCTCCTGGAGACTCAGGGCCCGCTGCTCCATCAGCTCGTTGACGTACAACCGGTAGCCCTTGGGGGAGGGAATCCGCCCGGCGGAGGTGTGGGGCTGCTCCAGATAGCCCATCTCCACCAGGTCCGCCAGCTCGTTTCGGATGGTGGCGCTGCTGACCTTGCTGGTCAGCTGGGAGGCGATGGCCTTGGAGCCCACCGGCTCCGCCGTGGAGATGTAGTTCTCGATCACCACTTTCAGTATTTCCTTTTTCCGCGGCGTCAAGTCCATGGCGGCCTCCTTTAGCACTCCTCGCTCCCGAGTGCTAAACAGAGTGTATCACCGAAGTCCCGCCTTGTCAATCCTTTCTGACGTCTTGAAATTGAACAAATTGTAAATTGGGGGAAAATAATTTATGTACGGGGCCGTTTTTCCCCACCCGGGGGCGCATTGCCTTTTTTCCCGCCTTGTGCTACAATAATGCGTACCTTTTCTTCAAAATTCTGAGTGAAACCCAAAGGAGAATCCGCTATGCTCTACGCCGCCGCGCTGCTGCTGCTTCTGGCCGCCGATCAGCTGGTCAAGCTGTGGGTAGTCCGCCATCTGGCCCTCTATGAGACCATGGCGCTGCTGCCCGGCTTTGTGGAACTGAAATATGTGCAGAACACCGGCGGAGGCTGGTCGGTGCTGTCGGAGCACACCTGGCTTCTGAGCCTCCTTACCGCCCTCATCATGGCGGTGGTGCTGGCGCTGGTGCTGCGGCGGGTGGTCCGCCATCCCCTGGGGCTGTGGAGCTGCACCCTGGTGCTGGCGGGAGGGCTCGGCAACCTCATTGACCGGCTGCGGCTGGGGTATGTGGTGGACATGTTCAATTTCCAGTTTATGAACTATCCTGTCTTTAATGTGGCAGACATCTGCATCGTCTTCGGCATGATTCTGGGGGCGGTCTACTACCTCTTTCTCTATGAGAAGGTGGACGCTCCCCGGCAGAAGAAGGGAGGGGAGGGGAAGAATGGAGCCGATCCTGCTGACCCCGGGGCCTGAGGCGGTGGGGAAGCGGCTGGACGCCTATGTGGCAGAGGAGATGGAGGGGCTCACCCGGTCCGCCGCCCAGCGGCTTCTTCTCCAGGGGGACGTCACCGTCAACGGCGTGGCCGCCGCCAAGAACTACAAGCTCACCGGCGGGGAGACCGTCGCCGTGACCCTGCGGTCACCGGAGCCCACGGAGGCGGTGCCCCAGGACATTCCCCTGGACGTGGTGTATGAGGACGAGGACGTGATCGTGGTGAACAAGCCGGTGGGCATGGTGGTCCACCCGGCCCCGGGCCACAGCGACGGCACCCTGGTCAACGCCCTCCTCTACCACTGCGGCGAGAGCCTCAGCGGCATCGGCGGGGCCATCCGGCCGGGCATCGTCCACCGCATTGACCGGGACACCAGCGGCCTCATCATCGCCGCCAAGAATGACGCCGCCCACCTGTCCCTGGCGGCCCAGCTGGAGGATCACAGCCTCCACCGGGTCTATGAGGCGGTGGCCATGGGCCGGTTTCGGGAGGACCGGGGCACCGTGGACGCCCCTATTGCCCGCCACCCCACCGACCGCAAGCGGATGGCGGTGGTGCCGGGAGGACGGCGGGCGGTGACCCATTGGGAGGTGCTGGCCCGGTACCCCGGCTGCGCCCACATCCGCTGCCGCCTGGAGACAGGCCGCACCCACCAGATCCGGGTCCACATGGCCCACATCGGCCACCCCCTCTACGGCGACACGGTGTACGGGGCGAAAAGAGCGGCCGCCGACATGACCGGCCAGTGTCTCCACGCCGTATCCCTCACCTTCCGCCACCCCCGCACCGGGGAGGAGGTCACCTGCACCTGCCCCCTGCCGGAGGAGTTTCAGCGGCTTTTGGAGAAGCTGCGGCGGATGGGGGAGATCTGAATACCAAAAGATCCTCTCTGCCCAGAGCGGAGGGGATCTTTTTGTGCTCCTTTGCAGAACTTTTCGTTTTTTCTGTCCGTCTAATGGAACAACAGGACATACCATTGTAAGATATACACCCCATCGGAAAGGAGCATACCACATGAAGCGTGCGCTGTTTTTCATACTGGCCCTCTGTCTCTGCCTGACTCTTCTGGGGGGCTGTGCTCCCCAAGAGGAAGAGAGGCTGCCGGAGGAGAACCCCGGCGGCACTCCGGAGCAGGTCACGCCGGAGGTCCTCCAGGACCAGGAGGAGGCCCCCGCCCCTTACTTTGACCCCCGTGAAGAGGCCGTGCGGCGTTACGCCCTGATCTTCGGGGATCGTCTGTCCTTTGCGGAGGGGGAGACGGTGGCCTTTGCCGATGTGTTCCCCTACTTTACCTACGCCGGGGTCTACCGCCCGGACCAGGCGTACCTCTATAGCCTGCCGGAGCTGACGGCCTGCCGGGACAGTAAGGAGTGGGTCTACACCATCCCGGCGGAGACTGCGGCGGACCTCATGGCCCGGGAGATTCTGACGGAGGAGGATTTTCCCGAGGACATGCGGGAGGGGGACGTCTACCGCATCCCTGTCTCCTTCTTTACCGTCCGGCGGGAGTTGTACCCCTACTTTGACCAGGAGACCTGCACCCTCTCCAACGTCCCCGCCCAGCTGGTGGACGGCTTCCTCACGGAAACCTTTCCCACTACAGTGGATCACACCGGACTCTCTGCCTACGACCCGGCCACCGACACCTACTCCTTTGAGGCCTTCACCGGCGAGTCCTATTACGACATCACGATAGGCAGCGCCTCCGGGACCTCCGATGGGCTGTGGACCTTCGCCGCCGCGGCGGTCCTGGACCGGGAGATTCAGCCGGAAGCGGTCACTGGCTGCTCCTACACCTTTTCCATTCAGCTAAAGGAGAACGGCGACTGCCGCTTCCTGTCGGTGGAGGCGGCTCCCCTGAATCCCTGGGACGTGTACCAGCCCTCGGAGGACCTGGGGGCTCTGGCGGAGCTGCTGGAGGGGCGCACTGGAACGGCGGCTGCAGATGAGGCGCTGATCCTGGCGATGTACGACTACCAGCGGCAGACCGCCCGCCGAAGCTATGAGTGGTCCCTGCTGCCTGCCTTCTCAGAGGACTGTCCTCCGGACTGGGTCGAGTTGGTGCTGTATGTCTATATGATGTGTGAGGATACAGGGGAGAACGCCGAAGGCTATCCCACCATGACCGACGAGGCCTTTGCCGCCACGGTGGAGCGATATCTCCCCGGAATTTCCTATACGCCGGACGATTCCCCCTACTTTGCCTACGCCGATGGGGTCCATACTTCCAGAGGCTGGGGAGATGTCAGCGGAGAGCTCCTCCTCCCGGTCTCCCTCACTTGCCACGGGGACGGCACCTATACCATGGCGCTGAATGGGTACCGCTTCTATGAGATGGAGGATCTGAACGACGAGGCCAGCCTCAGTCCCCTGATGAAGGCCATCCTGGCCCTCCGGGACGGGCAGGTCCCCGTGTCCCGCCTGGGCGCCCTGCTGGGACTCTATGTGGACGAGGGCACCCGGGACAGTCTGCCGGTGTCCTCCCAGGTGACCATCACCTTCCGCCTCACCGGCGACGAGGCCCATCCCTTCCAGTATCTCTCCTGTGAGCGTCCGGCCCTGCCGCCCCAGGCGTAGCGCACGCCGCCGTGGGATGGGTTTCATAGAAAAAGCTCCGAAGCCGGTTGGCTTCGGAGCTTTTTTACTTTATCGCCTTACTGGGGGAACGCCTTGCCGGCTTCGATCACCAGACCGCACTTGGGACAGGTGACTTCCTCGGTGACGACGCCGTCCTTGGTGAAAACCTCCAGGATCTCGCCGCAGGTGGGGCAAGGCCGCTCCTGCACAGTGGGGGTCCAGGACTTCCCGCTGCATCCATCCAAAATCGCCATAGTCGTAGTGCCTCCCTTTTTTGTAGATGCACCTATTGTATCCCATTCTCTCCCCACTGTCAACAAAATTGCCGAAGGGTATGGGGCGGTTTGATAAAATTTTGTCCTATTTGCCGAAATTCCGGCGACCGCGGCCCCTTGCAGGCCCACGGCCGTTCTTTTCCCGGATCTCCCGCAGGGGCCTCCGGTCTTCCCGGCGGCGGGACGCGTCCGGCTTCTCCGCCTTCCGCTCCCGGACGGGGGATTCCTCCCGGCCGTGGAGGGGGCGAATGAGGCACTCCTTCCCGTAGCCGATGAGGTCGGTGCGCCCGGCCCTGTGGAGAGCCTCCGTCACCAGGCGGCGCATCTCCGGCCGCTTCCACTGGAGCAGGGCCCGCTGGAGGGCCTTCTCGTGGGGGTCCCGGGCCACGTACACCGGCTCCATAGTCCGGGGGTCGATGCCGGTGTACCACATGCAGGTGGAGAGGGTGCCCGGGGTGGGGTAGAAGTCCTGGACCTGCTCGGGCTGGCGGCCGGTTTTGTTGAGAAACTCCGCCAGCTCCACCGCGTCGGAGAGAGTGCAGCCCGGGTGGCTGCTCATGAGGTAGGGCACGATATACTGCTCCAGGCCGTAGCGCTGGTTGAGGCGCTCGTACTTCTCCTTGAACCGGAGGTACACGTCAAAGTGGGGCTTGCCCATGTAGTCCAGCACCCGGGCGGCGCAGTGCTCCGGGGCCACCTTCAGCTGGCCGGACACGTGGTATTTCACCAGCTCGAAGAAAAACTCGCTGTTTTTCTCGCAGAGCATGTAGTCAAAGCGGATGCCGCTGCGGATGAACACCTTCTTCACCCCGGGGATGGCCCGGATCTTCCGGAGAAGGCTCAGATAGTCCTGGTGGCTGGGGTCCAGATTGGGGCAGGGGGTGGGGGCCAGGCAGGAGCGGTTTTTGCACATGCCGTGTTTCAGCTGCTGCTGGCAGGAGGGATGACGGAAGTTGGCGGTGGGGCCTCCCACATCGTGGACGTAGCCCTTGAATTTGGGGTCGTGGGTGAAGCCCTCCACCTCCTTCAAAACGCTCTTGTGGCTGCGGGAGGTGATCATCCGCCCCTGGTGGAAGGCCAGGGAGCAGAAGTTGCACCCGCCGAAGCACCCCCGGTTGTGGGCCACGGAGAAGCGGACCTCCTCGATGGCGGGAACGCCCCCCTCTTTGTCGTACATGGGGTGGACCTCCCGGGTGAAGGGCAGGGCGTAGACCTGGTCCAGCTCCTGGCGATTAAGGGGCATGGCAGGGGGATTGACTACGAGGTAGCCCTCCCCGTGGAGCTGGAGGATGGCCTTCCCCCGGACGGCGTCGTGCTCCTCATACTCCACCTTGGTGGCCTGGGCGTAGTCCCGCTTGTGGTCCCGGACGGCCTCGAAGGAGGGGACGGCCACGGCGTCGAAGGCGCAGTCCGGGGTGGGGGCGTAGAAGGCAGTGCCCCGGACGTCGGTGATGGTCCTCACATCCTCCCCTTTGGCCAGCCGGCGGGCGATCTCCCGGGTGGCCCGCTCCCCCATGCCGTAGACCAGCAGGTCCGCCTGGGCGTCTAAGAGGATGGAGCGGCGGACCTTGTCGTCCCAGTAGTCATAGTGGGCGAAGCGGCGGAGGCTGGCCTCCAGGCCGCCGATGACGATGGGAATACCGGGAAAGGCCTCCCGGCAGCGGTTCGAGTAGACGATGGTGGGACGGTCCGGGCGGCGGCCGTTTTTGCCGCCGGGGCTGTAGGCGTCCTCGCTGCGGCGCTTTTTGGCGGCGGTGTAGTGGGCCACCATGGAGTCAATGTTGCCGCCGCCGATGAAAACGCCGTAGCGGGGCTTCCCCATGGCCTTGAAGGCGTCGGCGCTGTGCCAGTCCGGCTGAGCCAGCACGGCCACCCGGTAACCCTCATCCTCCAGCACCCGGGCAATAATGGCGCTGCCGAAGCTGGGGTGGTCAATATAGGCGTCGGCGGTGATGAGGAGGAAATCGTAGTACCACCAGTCCCGCTCCTCCAGGTCCCGCTTACTGACGGGAAGAAAATCCAAACGCTCCATAGGGGGGCTCCTTTCTTGTTGTCCGCTCGGTTGCCGGGACCGGCGCTTCTTTTTTCAGCCCTCTGACGAGGGTAGGTCGTTTTTTGTCGGCGGCCGACGGTGTTTCGATACCTTGTTCTGCCTCCGGCGGGTGACTTTTCTCGCGGAAGAAAAGTCACCATCTCCGCGCTAAGAGCCTCGCTGCGCTCGGTTGCGCTCCGAAACATCTCGCTGCGGCTCGGTGAAAGTCCGCTTAGAACCAAGGTTCTAAGGACTCCTTTTGGCCTATTATGGAAAATCTGTCCCATTTGTTTCGGTAAATCATGCGGCTGACACTGCAAGGGGGTCGGAGTTCCCCTCCTTCCGCGCTTGAAGCGCGCTGCCCTGGTGGTGGTAGGGACTTCTGCACCGATGCTGTCAAACTTGCCAAAGCCGTAATAGCTCATTTGCGGAAAAGCGGTAGACGAACCGACCATCGTCAACCCACCGCATGAGCGCGCCGAAGCGCAGCGCAGGAGCAGAAGACGACCCAAACAGGCGTCACTCGGACGACACCTCCGACCAAAAGCCTCCCTGACTTCCAAGTCTCGGTAGGAAACAAAGGAGTTCTTAGAACCTTGGTTCTAAGCGAGTTTTTGGTGACTTTTTGCTCGTCCAAAAAGTCACCCGCCGGAGGCAGAACAAGGTATCGAAACACCGTCGGGTACCGACAAAAACAACCAGCCCCTCGTCAGAGGGGAAAACGGCCCGCCCGGCCTGAGGGCAAATCAGGAGAAATACGCACTGTTGTCCCGGACGATCAGAATGACCTCCGGCCGAAGGTCCGCCAAATACTGGGAAATATCGCCGGTAAAATGCCGGGGATCGATGCTGTGTACCTCGTCGAAGGAGGCGTACAACAGAGTCTCCAGCGCGTTGGTGAAGCTCTCGCCGATCACCACCGCCGTGGGCAGCTCCTCCCGGTGGGTGTCCACCACCGTCTCCCCGATATCGCCCCCCATAAATACGTTATAAGTGGCCGTCTCCTCCGCCGTGGCAGGGAGGGCCAGGAGGGACGCCTCCGAGGGCTCCCCGTTGTCGCTGCGGGTGAAGGGAATCTCCTCCTGATACTCCGCCACCGTCAGCGTATCCCCCTTGTCCTCCAGGCCGAACAGCTTCCGGTTCCGGGACCCCAAGAAGGGATTGGGCAGGGTGGTGAAGGTCAGGTCCTCCTCCTGGGGGACATATAGCCCCAGCCCCTGGACCTCATTCACCGTTTCCAACGCCGCCCGGCAGGCAGACAGGGCCCCGTAAATGGTGTAGTGGTGGTCCGTGGCAAAGTAGTATGCCTTGGGGCAGCCCTCCTGCCGCCAGCGGGTGTACATGGAGACAAAGGGAACGCCTACCTCACCCATGGCCTTCTCCATGGCCTCCTCAATGGGCGGATACACCCAGGACCGGTTCTCCAGATACTCGGGGTAATGGTCCTGAAAATAGCTGTATTGCTCGGGAAGGCCCAGGTAGTACACCTGACCGCCCCAGCTCTCCGCCATGGCCTGCCAGTCCCCCGGCTCCACCGCCGCCTCCGCAGCGGAAGCCTCGGCGTAGCTCATATCCCAGCTGCCGTAGCCGTGGTAGCCCAGCAGCACGTCGCTGTCGGTGACCACGTCGCTGACCACCGGCTGGCGGAGGACGTGGACCTGAAGGAAGGTCTGGGCCTTCATCAGATAGGAGCGGAGAGCCACGTGGTCGGTGAAATAAGTCTCCCAGTCGGTGAAGTATTCCCCGGAGAGAAAGCTCTCCCAAGTGAATTCCGGGGCCTCCGCCAGACTGCGGTTTTCATAGTAGGAGCTGGCAGCCTTGGGCAGCAGCAGGGTCAGCAGGGCCATCCCTGCCAGAAACACACAGAAGCAGCCCACAAACAGCTTGGGCGCAAGGGATTTTTTCATGGACGGCTCCTTTCAAAAGCGGTAGTAGATGAAGGGGTTGAAGGTGGAGCTGATGAGCTGGAGAAAACTGAGCCCCAACAGCAAAAGGGCCGTGACGGGCACCGCCCACTCCTTTGTCCGCTCCGGAAGCCTCTCCGCCAGCCAATCCTTCACCGGCAGGGAGGCCGCAGTCCCCGCCAGCAGCCAGAAGCCGTACTGCTTGACAAAGTAGAGGCTCTGACCGGCAGGACCTTCCGAAAGGCCCGCCATAGCCCCCAGATACTGACCCACAGCGGCCAGGGAGGTGCAGCGGAAGAGGACCCAGCCCAGGACAATGAGCACCATGGCGTAAAGATGCCGGAGAGCCTGGGGACTGCGGTTGAGGAGATTTTTCCACACAAACCGCTCCCCCAGGAGGAGGAGCGCAAAGTAGAGCCCCCAGAGGAAAAAGTTCCAGGCGGCCCCGTGCCAGATGCCTGTGAGCATCCACACCACCAGCACGTTGCGGATCTGCTTGCCCAGCCCGCAGCGGCTGCCTCCCAAGGGGATGTACACATAGTCCCGAAACCAGCCGCTGAGGGACATGTGCCACCGCCGCCAGAACTCGGTGATGGACCGGGAGAGGTAGGGATAGTGGAAGTTTTCCTCAAAGCGGAAGCCGAACATCCACCCAAGACCGATGGCCATGTCGGAGTAGCCGGAGAAGTCGAAGTAGATCTGGCCGGTGTACCCCAGGGCCCCCAGCCAGGCGGCGGAGGCGGTGAGACCGGCGGCGGAAAAGGCCTCGTCGGCCAGCATCCCCAGGTTGTTGGCCAGCAGCATCTTCTTGGCCAGACCGAAGCAGAACCGAATCGCTCCGGCGTAGAAGTCCTGAAAGGTCTCCCGCCGGTGGCGCAGATCGTGGGCCACGGTGGTATAGCGGACAATGGGGCCCGCCACCAGCTGGGGAAAAAGGGAGATGTAGAGAGCCACCCCCAGAATGCTGCGGTCGGCTTTTGCGTCCCCCCGGTAGACGTCAATGACGTAGCTCATTCCCTGGAAGGTGAAAAAGGAAATGCCCACCGGCAGGGCAATGGAGGGAATCTCCACAGGAAGCCCCAGAGCCTGGAGGTTCTCCATCAGGAACCCGGCGTATTTGAAATAGCCCAAAAGGGCCAGATTGGCCCCCATGGAGAGAACCAGGGCGGACTTCCTGCCTCCCTCCACCAGAAGGCCGGAGAGATAATTGATGAGGATGGAGGCCAGCATGAGGAGAAGGTATTTGGGTCCGCCGCAGAGGTAGAAAAAGAGGCTGAAAAGGAGGAGCACCAGGTTACGGCCTCCCCGCCATCGGGCCGGCTGAACGTAGTAGAGGGCCAGCAGGGCGGTGAGGAAGAGAAACAGAAAAGAAAAGCTGGAAAATACCATGGAAAATACCCATTTCTTTCTCAGAATTTGCACATCAAGTTATTATACGCCACTCTCTGTCATATTACAAGAAAAAATGCACGCTTCTCCCGCGGCATATACGGCGTCTCGTCCGGGATTCAGCCGGCCTCCTCCTGCCTCCCCTGCAAACAGGGGAGCATTTTTTATGGAAGTTTTATCTTATGAAACCGGACGTCCGGCAGGCAAAAGGGCCTGTCGCAGAATAAAAATCTGCGGCAGGTCCTTTTTTGCCTGGGAAAGGGCAAACAATTCCTAAAATAT